>NZ_JATABF010000034.1:0-73000 GCF_036533715.1 Vibrio sp. M260121
GGGCAATTTCCTAGGCATTACTCACCCGTCCGCCGCTCGACGCCGTTATCGTTCCCCGAAGGTTCAGATAACTCGTTTCCGCTCGACTTGCATGTGTTAGGCCTGCCGCCAGCGTTCAATCTGAGCCATGATCAAACTCTTCAATTTAAGATTTTGTCGGCCCAATGAATACTGAACATTACATAAGTAATGTTTGAATTGACTGTGCTGAATCTTTCGATTCAATGGTCACTTCGTTTCATTGAAACCTAATTTGATACCGCTTTCCGTTAAGAAAGAAACATCTAATTGGATTATCATCAACGAGTGCCCACACAGATTGATAGGTCTATATTGTTAAAGAGCTTGCTTCGTAAGCTTTGCTATCGAAGCGGAGGCGTATTCTAAGGAATTAATTCTTAGTGTCAAACACTTTTTTAAATTAATTTTTAGAAGCTTTTCTTTCGCCTCATTGCCAACCGCTTTTGCGTTTCCGCTTTGCCATGACAACGGAGGCGCATTATAGGGAGATGATTTTTCTTGGCAACCCTTTTTTAGAAAAAAACTAAAAAAAAAGCGTCGAGTGATGAAATCTCACTCAAACGCTTATTTTTAGCACTTAGTTGTTAACTTAACGTAGCAAATAGGCAATCAATATGTGTCTATCCAAGCCTCTTCAAAGCTCGCGATATCCAGATCCAGTGATTGCGCCGCTTCTATTTGTTCAATTGCCTCTAATTCTTTATTTACACTGCTCATCGTCAATGTGTTGTTGTCTAACTCAAACACCTGACTTTGAGTCGTGTAGTAGAACTTAAGGATCGTCAGCGCTTTTACATCGTGCTCAGCAGAAGCAGCTTTAATGCTTTTTAGTTTGCGAAAGATCTTGTTGTGCAGCTGCTTGAGTTTCCAAACATACAACACTTCTTCCATATAAGGGCGTGTTTTGAATTGGTTCAGCAAAGACAGTGAAGTAGCTAAGGCAAGCACAACACCAATTAAGTTCCAGTGAAAGTTCCCCGTCGACTGTTCAGGTACTACATCTGTATTACCGAACAAAACGATCAATAGCGTACTAAAAGCAAGAGAAGAGATAGCAAGCAAGGCAACAAAGCCACCAATCACTAGGTTGACCTTCTTTCTATAGACTTGTTTGTTTATTTTTTTGATTTCCATATACCGCTCCTAACAGGTTGCCTCTATTCTAACCAGCACACTCCGCACGACAATCGAAGCTTTGTAAGTAAGTTCACATTTGCTATTAAACTCGCATCCCTTCCCTGCTTGGGTATATACTTCCGCGCATTCACTCTTCCTATATAGAGGCTAAATTCATGCGCTCTTTTGTTTTACGAGCTCGCGCGGCGCCAACCACCAGCAAAGCACTGTTAGAAGGTGTTGGTAATGAAGCGCATACAGAGATTCTTGCTCATACCATGATGAACACTATGTTCGTTGCTCAATCACACCGTGAAGATGTGGTTGTTCACTTGGTTTTAGAAAGCACAAAAGACTTCTCACGCACCATTACTATTCGCTCCAATGACATCACCAACATTGGCGGCTTCCATGAGTCAACCTTGATTGCAGCAGTGGCTCGCGCTTTGGATGCATCGGTTGGTATGGGCAAAGAGCAACTTCGTGAAGTCGAACCTGGTATCACCGTTCGTACTGTCAGCTTTGAACGCCTAGTGCAAGAACTGGCAGAAGATCACCAACTATATATGTTGGATAAAAAAGGCGAATTTGTTCGTGATGCAGAAATCGGTGGAAACCCATGTTTCTTGCTAACCGACCATATTCCGATGCCGAAGAAGTCTTTTAACAGCTTGAAGCGCCTTGGCACAGAGAAAATCAGCTTAGGTCCTAAGATGCTTTTCGCTTCTCAGTGTGTGGTATTGATCCACAATGAGTTGGACATTCGCGAATTTTAATTCTCGCGAGTTAATCATTCGATAAAAGAAAGAGGACTCCATTGAGTCCTCTTTTTGTTTCTATAGGAATGCTAAGTTTACTTACCACCAATGCTCAAGCGTGCAAAGCGAACGTCTGGCGAGAAGAAAGTTCGGCTATCGTTAATCAGCTGAGTATCACCTACTGCCTCAACTTCTTGCAGCATCTTGTAGAAGTTACCCGCTACTGTAATACCACGTACAGGTTGAATGCGCTCACCATCACGACATAAGAAGCCACTCGCACCAAATGAGAAATCACCACTCACTGCATCCGCCCCAGAATGGACACCTTGAAGTTCGACTAACTCTAGGTACTCACCCGCTTTTACTTCTGACGCATTGCTGTTACCTGTCGCAATCACTTTGTGATTCGCTGATACGTCTAGGCTCGATTTTGCACCGCGAGCGGCACTTGCTGTCGAGACCGCGCCCAAGTAACTTGCGGTCTGGCTGTTGTGTAGCAAGGTTTTCAACTCACCATTAGCAATCATCACGTTGTCTTGAGTAGCAAAGCCTTCACTATCAAAACTCGCGATTGCCATACCATTTGGCATGTAAGCCGTATCAGTAAAGGTAATCAAATCACTCGCAACACGTTGACCAAGCTTGTCACCCAGTGGCGTAATGCCTTTCATCGCGCTTACACCAGAGAAAGCACTGCCAAAAGCTCCGAATAAACTTGCTAGCGCATTGATGTGGAAAATAGCAGGGTAGTTACCTGTCGCAACCGGAGCGCCTTCCAGAAGATCACGAGCAAGGTTGTAGCCACCTTCTATACAGTAAGCTGGATTCAACTCATCAAAACGGCGACCAAGTGACATTCTCCCCGCCATTGACTGTTTGCCATCTTTTTCAAACAAGGTATACGCGTAACAGGTGAACGAGCGCTCGAAGTGTTGACACAATGTGCCTTGAGTATTGGCAATGATTAGTTGTGTTTCGCCATCGCTGTAACCATTGTAAGGTGCGCTAGAAGCGTGAGGCAGAGCGACTACGCCTTGCTCAAGTGCGAGAGACAGTTCAATTTTGTCATCAACAGAAGTTGTATCTTCTTGTGAAATCTCAGCAACATCAGTCGCGATTTCGCTGTTCACGCAACTAATCGTCTGATGTTCATCTTGCTTGGAAAAGCGAGCGCTTTGCAGTGCGTTGGTCAGCATCAAATCTAAGCTTGGTTGCTCTAACGACTCAGAATAGCTTGTTGCAACGCGCGCATCTTTCACAACACGAACACCCAGAACTTGGCTTGAGCTTACTTTGTACTCATCTAGCTTTCCTTGGTTCGCTTTCAGAGAAAAGCTGCTGTTGCGGTTTACAATGACGTCCGCTTCTGCGCCTTGGCGTTTTGCTTCTGATAGGACGTAATCAACCGCATTAAGAAGTTGTTGTTCTTGGCTCATTAGTTACCGCCTCCTACCAGAATGTTATCTACTTTCAGCGTTGGCTGACCGACTGTTGTTGGCACTGAACCACTCACGGAACCACACATGCCCGGCGCAAGCGCCATGTCTTTGCCGACCATGCTGATTTCTTTCAACACTTTTGGACCCGTGCTGATCAGCGTTGCTGTTTTCAGAGGTTTGGTGATTTTGCCATTTTCAATAAGGTAAGCTTCACGAACAGCAAAGTTAAACTCACCCGTACCTGGTTGAACCGAGCCACCGCCCATCTTCTTCGCATAGATACCACGTTCGATGCCTGCCAGCATGTCATCAAGTGAATGCTCGCCTTCTTCGATAAAGGTGTTACGCATGCGTGAGGTTGGTGCGAACTTATAGTTTTGGCGACGACCAGACCCCGTAGACTCATAACCTGTCTTCATGCCACCCATTTTATCAACCATAAAGCTGGTTAGCTTACCGTCTTTGATCAATTGAGTGCGCTGAGTCTTCATGCCTTCGTCATCAACGTGAATCGAGCCCCATTCGTTGGTCATGGTGCCATCATCTACTGCATTCACCGCGGTGTGAGCAACCATTTCGCCCATCTTGTCGTGGAATACGGACGCCTTCTTCGCAACTGAAGTGGTTTCTAGCAAGTGGCCACAAGCTTCGTGGAAGATTACGCCACCAAAGCCGTTACCAATTACCACTGGCATTTCACCCGATGGACAAGCATCTGCGCCAAGTTTTACCAACGCTTGTTGCGCGATAGTTTGACCTAGCTCTTTCGCATCAAGCTGTTCACTGAACTCCCAACCAGCAAGAGCGCCAGGACCTTCCATACCAGAAGACTGCTCATTACCTTTTTGAGCGACAGTATTACCAGCAACTCGTATGTAGTGACGGGTATCGTCAACGTGTAGACCTTCTGAGTTGAAGATAGACACTTGTTGTTCACGCTGAAGCACACTGCCAATGAACTGGCTGATATGTTCACTCTCAGCACGAGCGGCTTGGTCAACTTGCAATAGGAAAGCGATTTTAGAATCTAGGTTAGCGTCTTTGCCAAGTGGCATACGACAACCATGTTGAATTGGGTAGCGGTTCAGATTGAGAGAACCTGCTGACGCGATTTGCTCACGCTTATCTTTTGCAGCAAGCAGTGAGGTTACGCGTTTAAGTTCGGTTTCATCTGTGCTGTTGGTGTAACCGTAAAGCACTTTATGACCGAAGAAGAGACGAATACCGATACCAAAATCGATACCCGAGTTAACCTTGTCCACCTCACCAGAAGCGATCTGGACAGTGTTGGTTTGATGGTGTTCAACGAATAGCTCAGCGAAATCAGCCCCTAAAAAGAGGGCATGATCGATCACCGCTTTCGCTGTTACAGAATTAAGCATGAAATCTCCTTGCTCGTTGATCGTCCTAGCCTTCCCCACCTTTGAGTTAGACTCTGTTTATAACAGTCATAACCTAAATTAGATGACTCAAAAGCATATTGGCAACGCGTTAAATATTAACACTTTTTTAACCTTGTTTTATGCTAATCCTTGCTAAGTCAAAGAACGATTCGTTACGTATTATGTCGACATCTCACTATTAGATAGTGTCTTGAACTGCCAGTTTCAATGCAGCACGTTATTTACGCTAAATTCTGGTCTCTCGTTACTGCTCTCAAGTCTCATATTTAATCGATTGCCCCCTCTTGGCCGGAAAAAACACGTGCACCGTAACTGAGTGAACTGCTATTATCTTGACGAAATAGTCGGGGGGCCCATGCAGTGAATGCGTCGGCTGAGATCGAAATTCGAGACCCGTTGAACCTGATTCAGTTAGCACTGACGTAGGGAACTATCATCACTTTGCCACTAGCCTGCTTCAAGTCTGTATCGACGCAGCTAGCCTCAACGGATCCATACACCGATCTTCAATGGCTAAGTCAGTTCCTTTACGTCTGTAATAGGAGCGACCATGGCGCAGCAGTCAAGCCAAGAAAAACCATCAACACAGCCACAAGCAGCAACTTCAACAGACACACCGATTGTGTTGACGATTGCAGGTTCTGATAGTGGCGGCGGCGCAGGCATTCAAGCCGACATCAAAGCAATGTCCGCAACCGGCAGTTTTGCTTGCTCGGTAATCACGGCGATTACTTCGCAAAATACCCAAGGCGTTTCTGCGATTTTCCCCATTCCTCTCGACCATGTAGAGAGCCAACTCGATGCGGTATTTACCGACCTCAACATCGTTGCAGTCAAAGTAGGCATGCTGGCAGATTCCAACATCATCAAAGTTGTTGCCAACAAAATTAAACAATACCAGCCAAAACACCTCGTGATTGACCCTGTAATGGTGGCCACCAGCGGTGATCTATTACTGGAACAGTCGGCAATCAGCACTTTAAAAGAAGAATTGATTCCGCTTGCAGACATCATTACCCCTAACCTACCCGAAGGCGCAGCATTGACGGGTAAGGCAGTGCCTCAATCAGAATCTGAAATGAACGATATGATTGCTGACTTGCGCGCATTAGGGGCAAAAGCGGTGCTGTTAAAAGGCGGTCATCTGGAAAAGGACGAAAACAGCAACGATCTACTGATCATGCCAGACAGCTCTGAACTGATTAGCGCTAAACGCTTTCCAACCAAAAACACCCATGGCACAGGCTGCACACTGTCTTCTGCTATCGCGTCTTACCTTGGTCAAGGCAACAACCTGCACAAAGCGGTGCACCTTGGTAAGCAGTACATCAGCCAAGCTATCGCACACGCTGACGAATTGGATGTCGGTAAAGGTCATGGTCCTGTGAACCATTTTTTTGCAGGTCCTAATTTTGGGAAAAGTAAAGATGTGCGCTAATGCACTCGGCATTCAGCTTACCGAAGCAAGTCTGCAATACAAAGACAGCCAAACACCAACATTAGCAGGGTTGAGTATGACCATCCCTGCCAATCGATGGACTGTGTTACTTGGTCGCAGTGGTTGCGGAAAAACGACAATCCTTCGTTATCTAGCCGGGTTGTTAGACGACAAAGTCGAATGGCATGGTGAATTAACTACCACGGATGGTATCGCCCTACACGAACGTATCGCCTACATGGCACAACAAGACTTGTTGTTGCCGTGGTTAAATGTGTTAGACAACGTCTGCCTCAGTTCTCGATTTTCTCAAGACCAATCACCAGAGCAAAATAAACAACGCGCACTGACTTTACTACACCAAGTAGGACTCGCCGATTACGCTGATGCTAAGCCTGCTCAGCTCTCTGGGGGCATGAGACAGCGCGTTGCCCTTGCTCGCACTCTGATGCAAGACAAGCCTCTGGTTCTGATGGATGAGCCTTTCTCTGCGTTGGACGCGGTTACTCGCCATAAGTTGCAAACCTTGTCTGCCGAATTACTGAAAGATAAGACGGTTGTTCTGATTACCCACGACCCACAAGAAGCGGTGCGATTAGCTCACCAACTCTATGTACTGCAAGGTACACCTGCGCAAGCTCAGCACTTGGTTGTTCCAGACTCCAAGCCGCCACGAGTTCTCGATGGAGAATGCGCGGCGCTACAACAAGCGATTTTGGATCAACTGGAGAAAGACTATGAGTGATATGACTCAGTACAACTCCGTTTCGGCACGTATTGGTAAAAAAGAACGCGTGACACATCCGGCTCTGCGCTTGGTCATCAGCACTGCGGTGATCTTGGGATTGTGGCAGTTGGTCGTGGTGATATTCGATATGCCAAGCTTCATCTTACCTTCACCAATTGAAGTGCTGGATAGATTGGTCACTCGTTACGATGTCCTGCTCAAACATACTTGGGTTACTGCGCAAGAGATCTTACTTGGTTTGGCGCTTGGGTTATCGATGGGTTTGCTGTTCGCATTGCAAATGCTGATGTTCGAGCCGCTGAAGCGTTGGTTACTGCCAATTCTGATTGCTAGCCAAGCGATCCCTGTGTTCGCCATCGCGCCAGTGCTCATGCTTTGGTTGGGTTACGGCATTGCTTCAAAAGTTGTTATGGCGGCAATCATTATCTTTTTCCCCGTCACGACATGTTGCTACGACGGCTTGCGCAATACACCAACAGGTTACCTCGACCTTGCCAAGACCATGGGTGCGTCTAAATGGCAGTTACTTCGTCATATTCAATTGCCAGCCGCCCTACCAACTTTAGCTTCAGGTATTCGTGTTGCCGTCGTTATTGCGCCAATTGGAGCAGTGGTCGGTGAGTGGGTAGGTTCAAGTGAAGGCTTGGGTTATCTGATGCTCCAAGCTAATGCTCGCATGATCATTGATGAGATGTTTGCGGCGCTGTTTATCCTCGCCGTGCTGTCTATCTCACTCTACTTCATCACCGATAAATTATTGAAAAAAGCCATCCCTTGGGAAAGCAAATAATTGCAAAAAATAACCGAAGGAAATTGGGAAACAAAAGGAAGAACCTCGTGAATAAAAACAAACTTATGAGCGCTGCTGCTCTACTCGCTTCAGTGGTATCAACCAACGTGCTTGCCGCTGAAAAAGAGATGACACTGATGTTGGATTGGTTCGTCAATCCAAACCATGGTCCTATCGTGATTGCCAAAGAGCGTGGTTACTTCAAAGAGCAAGGTTTGAAGGTCAACATTCAAGAGCCTGCAGATCCAAGTACACCTCCTAAGTTGGTCGCTGCTGGCAAGGTCGACATGGCGATTTCTTACCAACCAAGCCTGACCATCGATGTCGCGGCTGGTTTGCCACTAATCCGCTCTGCGACTTTGATTGCTACGCCACTCAACACGCTGATGGTGCTGGATAACGGTAAGAATGAAAACCTTGGCGACTTGAAAGGCAAGAAGATCGGTATTGCGATCGCAGGCAACGAAGAAGCGACAATCGGCACAATGCTAGCTCAAGAGAACGTGAAGTTTTCTGACGTACAAATCATCAACGTAGGTTGGGCGCTGTCTTCGTCTCTTGCGTCTGGCAAAGTGGATGCGATTTGGGGCGGTCTACGTAACTTCGAAACCAACCAACTGGCACTAGAAGGTTATAAAGCTAAGGCCTTCTTCCCTGAAGAACACGGCGTGCCAGCGTATGACGAGTTGGTCTTCGTAGCCAATGCAAAAACCTACGACAAACAAGCCATCAAGGCATTCAACAAAGCACTAGAGCAAGCAACCACTTACATCGTTAACCATCCAAAAGAGTCGTGGAAAGAGTTCGTGGCTTATTCACCAGACACCCTCAACAACGAGCTTAACCAACGCGCTTGGAATGACACGCTAACTCGTTTCGCTCTTCGTCCATCTGCAGTAGATCTGAAACGCTACGATGATTATGCGCAGTTCATGTATTCACAAAACATCATCGAGACACTGCCAAAAGCGAAAGATTACGTACCGAGCTTTGACTAATTCTACTGACCTTAGGCTCAAAGCCTAAGGTCTTTTGATAACGAGATACCCATAATGAAATACCAAGATTTGATCGACGCTTGCCGCCAAGATTGGCAAGAATACACTGAGCATGCTTTCGTGCAGCAATTGGCGCAAGGCACTCTGGCTCAGCCTTGTTTTCTGCACTATCTAAAGCAGGATTTTCTGTTCCTAAAGCAGTACGCACGAGCTTACGCATTAGCGATCTACAAAGCGCGTACTTTGGATGACATGCGCCGTGCTCTCCCAAGCGTACATGCATTGCTCGATTCTGAAATCGCCCACCATGTGACTTACTGTGAGCAATGGGGGCTGACAGAATCCGACTTAGAAAACGAGCCAGAAGATTTCGGCACTGTGGCTTACACCCGCTACGTATTAGATGCTGGCATGACGGGCGATCTTGTTGATCTATACGCGGCACTAGCGCCATGCTCTATCGGTTATGCCGTAATCGGTAAGATGCTGATTGAAGATGAAAAGACAGTAATCGAAGGCAATCCATACGCAAGTTGGATCAACCTCTACGGTGGTGAGGAATTCCAATCTGGTGTCGCAAAAGGTGCAGAACACTTTAATCAGTTATTAGCGGAAATCGATATCAATAGCCAGCGCGGTCAAAACCTGATTCAGGTATTCAAAACTGCAACGCGTATGGAAGCGGCATTCTGGCAACAAGGCCTGAACGCTCAGCAAGATTAATCGGAGAGTCTCATGCTAATTGAACAAATCACCCAAGCATTAACCGCAGTGCGCCAGCAAAAGCCATTAGTCGTCAACATCACTAACTACGTGGTGATGAACAACACGGCAAACGCTCTATTGGCGATCGGCGCTTCTCCAATCATGGCGCACTCCAAGCAAGAAATGGTAGAGGTGATGTCGTTCGCTGGCGCACTGGTTATCAACATTGGAACCCTAGACAGCGTTTGGACACCGCGTATGAGCTATGCCGTAGAACAAGCCAATGCCAATGGTAAAATCGTTGTACTCGACCCTGTCGGTTGCGGAGCAAGCTCACTACGTACAGAGACATCACGTGAGATCGCACGCCTTGCAGACAAACTCATCATTCGTGGTAACGCCTCAGAAATCATTGCACTCGCTGGCGAGCAAGCACAAAGCAAAGGCGTCGATGCGTTAGACAGCAGCGACACAGCACTTGGCGCTGCCAACTTCTTAGTCGCAGAGTATGGTGCAAGTGTGGTGATTTCTGGCGAGACTGATTACATCGTCACGAAGGAACAAACCGTGCGACTGAACAATGGTCACGAGATGATGCCATATGTAACCGGAATGGGCTGTACATTAACGGCTCTAACAGGCGCTTTTGCTGCTGTTGGTGATGATACCGGACTTGCTGCAGCGGCGGTACTGGGCGTTGTTGGCGAGATTGCAGCGGAACAAGCTCGCGGCCCAGGTAGCCTGCAAATGAATCTGTTGGATGAGCTTTACCAGTTGGACGAAGAAACGCTGGCAAAACGCCTAAAACTCCAAGTGAGTTAAGCTTTCTCTAACGAGTACCGGCCTCTCATTCCATCTGGATGGGAGGCTAAAAGGAAACAAAATGAACGCCTATCGTTTATATTTGGTCACCGATGACCAACAAGATTTAGCCACACTAAAGCGTGTTGTGAGAAAAGCCGTGGAAGGTGGCGTGACCATGGTACAAGTCCGCGAAAAACACGGCGATGTGCGTGCGTTTATCGAACGCGCTCAAGCCGTGAAAGACATCCTTAAAGATACCGATGTGCCTTTGATCATCAATGACCGCGTTGATGTTGCACTGGCAGTTGATGCTGATGGGGTTCACCTCGGGCAATCAGATATGCCAGCAACCGTTGCTCGTGAGTTGATTGGACCAAACAAAATTCTCGGCTTATCCATCGAAAATGAAGAGCAGCTTGCAGAAGCGGACTCTCTTCCGATTGATTACATCGGTTTGAGTGCGATATTCGCAACGCCAACCAAAACCAACACCCAAAAACATTGGGGTATTGATGGTTTGAAGATGGCGTTAGAGACCACTTCGTTACCGATTGTTGCTATTGGCGGTATTAATGAGAGTAACATTCCTCAGCTAAGCGCAACTGGTGTTCATGGCTTGGCTTTGGTTTCAGCAATTTGCCACGCGGAAGATCCAAAAGCCGCATCGAAATATCTGTTAGGGTTGATGCGCTAACCCTGCTCACTCCAGAACAAAGCGCTTATGGATGAGCACTTTGGTCTCTGTATTTCACTGCTCTAAAAGACCGATTGAAAACCAAAGAAGAAGTGGACTCTTCCCTTGCACCGAGATATTCATCATACTAATCATTCTGACAGAATCTCACACTTTCCCTATTCTGCACCTGAACGCCAAAACCTTGCTCCCTAAAGGAAATACTTTCCTTCACCTCCAGAGTCATACTGCGCCAAACAACAAAATAAAAGGCAATAACGATGAAAACCTCTGGAAAAAACCTCTTAGTCTTTGCGCTGCCTACCCTACTCATTAGCGGTTGTGGATCAGATTCAGAACAACTCACCATACCAACATTGGAAACCAAAACGCTCAATCTTCTCACGGTCGATGGGCTAACCTTTAAGGATCATAATAAGAATGGCGAATTAGACGCTTATGAGGATTGGCGACTGAGCCCAAAACAACGCGCAGAGAATCTTACTCAACAGATGAACAACGCCGAAAAGGCAGGCTTGATGATGCACGGTACATTCGTGCTCAGCAGCGATAGCTCAAGACTAGTTTTTAAAGGCGATGGCATAACCAACACCACATTAATTCAAGAACGTTTCCTCAATACCTTTATAACTCGCCAAGAAGGCGATGCCACTCTTATGGCAGAAGATAATAATCATGCTCAAGAATTGGCGGAACACACTCGCTTAGGAATTCCCGTTTCTATTTCAACCGACCCACGTAACCACTTTAATGCCGCATTAGGAACTTCAGTCTCTTCCGGCGATTTTTCACAATGGTCGGAGACACTCGGCTTAGCCGCGATTGGCGATGCTGAGTTCACTAAAACCTTCGCCGATGTCATTCGTCAAGAATACCTAGCCGTCGGCATCAACCAAGCACTCCACCCAACCGCTGATCTCGCTACCGAACCAAGATGGGGGCGAGTGAACAGTACATTCGGTGAAAACGCTGAGTTATCACGAGAAATGACCAAAGCCTATGTCCAAGGTTTACAACACAACAATACCGAGCTGACGAAAGATGGAGTCTGGGCGGTCGTAAAACATTTTGCAGGTGGCGGTCCACAAGAAAATGGCGCGGATGCACACTATTTCGCTGGCCGCTATCAGGTTTATCC
The DNA here is from genome assembly GCF_036533715.1 of Vibrio sp. M260121. Classification (NCBI taxonomy): domain Bacteria; kingdom Pseudomonadati; phylum Pseudomonadota; class Gammaproteobacteria; order Vibrionales; family Vibrionaceae; genus Vibrio; species Vibrio sp. M260121. Next base: position 12,056 of record NZ_JATABF010000034.1, read on the forward strand.
GGGCAATAACTTTGACTACCACCGCATTCCATTTAAAGGCGCTTTTGAAGCTGGCGTTGCGGGCGTGATGCCTTATTACGGAATTCCTTATGAACAACTGCCGGAAAGTGAAGGTAATGTTGGCTTTGGTTACAGCAAATACATCATGACCGATATTCTTCGAGGCGAAGAAAACTTCGATGGCGTGTTGCTATCAGATTGGTTAGTCGCTAACGATTGTGTCGATACATGTCGAACTGGGATCATCACACATGAAGATGCAGAGAAGAATCCGTTCACTTACTTAGGTATGCCTTGGGGTAAAGAAGACGAAGATTCAACAGAGCGTTTCGCTGCTTCTGTCGATGCGGGTATTGACCAATTTGGGGGTATCGATGACCCAGCTTTATTGCTTGCGAATATTGAGAGCGGGCGTCTTACCCAAGAGCGCATCGACTTATCAGTAAATCGAATCCTGACGAATAAGTTCAAACAAGGTTTGTTTGAAGCCCCATTTGTTGATGTCGCCAAGGTCAATGATGTGGTCGGTAAAACAGAGTTCCAAGAGCTGGGTATCGAATCTCAAGGACGCTCCGTTACCTTGTTGAAAAACGACAACAACACATTGCCTTTATCGGTAGAGGAGTTAGGTAAAGTGTATGTCTACGCCAACTATGGTGGTACAGAACAACCAAGCATTGTCGACAACGCACAACAATACGGCTTAAACGTCGTAGAAAACATGGCAGATGCTGACACTATCATTATTCGTACGCAAACCCCCGCCACTCTCGCCACGGCATGGTTCCCATTTGGGGTCGCTATGCCGTCTGGCGAGCTTGGTTTTATAGCACAGGAAGACTTCCAATTGCGTCCTTACGAAACGCAACCTGACCGTGAACCGGGAGAATCTGCACAACTTTGTTATGAGGGTTTGACCGATAACCTAGGAGCTTGTATTTACAATAGTGGCAATGTCTACAGTGTCATTAATCAGGCTATCAACTCAGGTAAGCGAGTAATTTTTGATGTATTCATGATTCGTCCAGCAGCCCTCGGTAATATCAACGATCAGCTGCCAATCATCTTGGCGAACTTCGGTACATCGGACTCTGTCTTTTTTGATGTCATCACCGGTAAAGTGAAACCAGAGGGTAAGTTACCTTTCGGCCTTCCAAAATCGACCGATGAGGTGGTTGCCAAAGGTAAAGAAGATGTTCCTTCTTATGAAGAAGATCCGTCAATCACACTATACCCATTTGGATATGGTCTCAGCTATTAACAAACCTAGCTACGCTAGTTAGCAATTCAATAAATCAGCATGGTTTGTACACCGATTGGCTACCAAACCATGCTGAATAAAACTTCGATGAAATATATCCACCAGCACGTTTATACACGGCTTTACACCTACCTCGCACAACACCGTCACATAAAGGGGTTAGGCGAAGAGTTATCTAAGTTAAATCATCGCTTAGATAAGGTCGCACACGTCTCAGAAAAGCACTTTCAAGAGCTTTGTTATATCGTTGCAAAATACGAGATCCCTTTACCTGCGCACGATATTTCCACGTCCGAGTTATTGGAAGCTTATCCAGAATTTGCCTACGTACTAAATGCACCAAATGCGACAGAAGCTATTCACCGTCACGTTCAGTTCAAGCCGATTATGGGCTCACGTGACCGCTTGTATTATCGGATAGCACCGCAAGGTGATGTTGTTGTCCATTACGTACAAGATGAAGGGGTTGTCGATATTTATGGCCCTATACTTAACTTGTGTTTTGTTGCTAAAGCACTCACTACTTTGTCTCTTCCTCCTGATTCAATGCGAATTCAGTCCAATAAATTTATTCCGAATATCAAAGATTTTGAGCAAACGAGCGGTGTCACTATTGAAGCTGGAGAGCAAAACCAACTTATTCTAAAAGCCCCTTATGCACAGCATCAGCTTAAAACGAATAATCCTCTTCTAGACCAGCACCTTAAACAGCGCTTGTTAACTTCACTGGCCCAGTTAGAGTCCTTAAATGATCTAAATACCACTGAGTTAGTGATGCTGACCTTAGAACGCTTATACCATCATGATTCGCTCATGCATGCTTCAAATAAAATCCTAAATCAAATGGGATTCTCTCGCTGGACGCTTGCTCGAAAGCTTAAACAAGAGGGGCAAACCTTTGATCAATTGCTCAATCAATTTAAACAAAAGAAATGCTACGAAGTTTTGTCATACACATCGATTCCTCTTGTCGCATTGTCAGAGCGTTTAGGTTTTCAATCTCAGTCCTCACTCAATCGCTTTACTATTCGCACTTTTGGGCTTTCTCCAATGGAGATTCGCAGCAAAATAAACAAGACCGAATTGACAGAGCGTTGATAAGTTTTTCACATCGATTGTCGTAAGATAGCCGCCTATTTTCGACTGCTGTATGACTTTTCATGAAAACTAAAAAATATGGTTTGATGATGCTCGCCTTGTTCACTCTTGGCATCATCCCACTTTCGCTGTTTGCCTCGTATCACGATCTTACTTCTCACGTTTCTGACGGCACTGGTATTCTCTTTACTCTGCTAACTGATTCTGCGGGCAGTAAAGGCTTTTTGATCACTCTGACGCTGTTGGTATTGTCGCTTTACCGCTTCAAACCAAGTCAGTCTGATTGGATGCAAAAACTGTCCATGCTGGGGTTGTTATTGGTGATTGGCTTTGCCAGCAAAACAGGCTTAAAGCTTATGACAGAAAGCCCGCGTCCTTACACAGAATTATTAGCAGCGGAGCAGTTAGTTGAAACTCCAGAAGCGTTTTATCAACTAGAAACTGCTCAGCAAGCGAATGTGATTGGGCAGATTTCTAAGAAAGTTAGCGAATGGCGCACTCGTCACTGGCAAGGTGAAAAAGACTATTCCTTCCCATCTGGTCATACGATTTTCGTTTCTATCTGTTTAGCCTTCTTTGGTGGGTTATTTTTGCAGAATAAGTGCTATTTCTCTGCCGCTACTCTATGGGTCTGGGCCATGGGCGTGGCGTACAGTCGCTTATGGCTAGGCATGCACCGGATTGAGGATTTGATTGGTTCAGTGGTATTTGTAGCCATCGTGTTTACTTTGCTGCCGACATTTCAAATTACTAAAAAAGCGCCTTTCGTTGCCTTAACGACCAAGTAAAGATCTGAAAAACAGATAAAAAAGAAGCCAGCAAGTTGCTGGCTTTTTTAGTTTTGTATCTTAGGTTCTGACTGAGCTTAACCGTTCTTAGGCGGTGTGAATGCCGTTAGCTCTAGCACTGGGCCTTCGTACTTCTCGATACGAACCAATGCTGAGTTCGCCGCACAACCGTTCGCAAGGCGAGAGGTTGGAATATCGAGCGTTAGAACGTTACAACCACCGTTTTTACAGATGCCTGTTTTCGGGTCTAGATCTGGCCAGCCACCTTCGTGGATACATACTGAGCCTTGCTTGATGCCATCAGTCACCAATGCACCAACCAGAACTTGACCACGGCCATTGAAAGCACGAACAAGATCGCCGGTCTTAATGCCACGCGCTTTTGCGTCTTCTGGGTGGATAGAAATCGGCTCACGGTCAGCAATCGCGTACTCTTCACGAATCTTCGCGTAGTTGAACTGGCTGTGTAGACGATGCGCCGCGTGCGCTGTCATTAGCTGAAGTTCACCATCCGTTGCGTTACCCGTGTACTCTGTTGGCTCCATCCATGTTGGGTGTGGAGGACAGTCTTCTAGCTGGTAACCTTCAATCGTCTTAGAGAAGATCTCGAACTTACCACTTGGCGTACCTAGTGGGCTCATAATTGGGTTTTCACGGAATTCAGCGTAACGAACGAACTGCGCGTTCTTCTCGTTCCACTTCATTTCGATCAACTGGTTATCTTCCCAGAACTTGCTGAAGTTTGGCATTGCGATGCGTTGACCACGGCCGCCTTGCTGCGCTACTTTGTAGAAGCCGTACAACCATTCCATTTCCGTTTTGCCTTCGGTGTAAACATCACGACCACCCGGAGCAAGTAGCTCAGCCATGTCCGCGAATACATCGAAGTCGTTACGAGCTTCACCTTGAGGCTCAACCACTTGCTTCATTGGCACTAGGTGTTGGTTACTGTAGTCACCTGTCATGGTCATATCGTTACGCTCGAACGATGTAGTGATAGGTAGAACAATATCCGCGTGCTTCGCTGCCGCTGTCCAGTATGGTTCAGAGATAACGATAAGCTCTGGTTTTTGCCACGCTTTGATCAGACGGTTAGTGTCTTGGTGGTGAGTAAAGTTCGCACCGCCTGCCCACCAAATCATCTTGATCTCAGGGAACGTTAACTCATGACCATTGTGGTGGTAGCTCATGCCTGGGTTTTCTAGTGCTTCAACAATACGTGCCACTGGGAACGCGTTAACCGAACCAGAAACCGCCCAGTCGTTACCTGCAGAAGAGCCGCCGCCAAGAGACGCAGAAATAGCAGGAAGTACACCCGCATCACGTGAAGGGTTACCGCCATTTGAGTAGTGGTAAGAGAAACCAAAACCACCACCCGGCAGACCAACTTGACCCAGCATAGTTGCTAGCGTTACCAGCATCCAGTGACGTTGCTCACCGTATTGCTGACGCTGCATACCCCAGCCCGCCATAAGCATTGTGCGGTTTTTGCTGAAGATGTCTGCAAGCAGTTCAAGTTGCTTAACTGGCACGCCACAAATCTTAGATGCCCATTCTGCAGATTTCTCAACGCCGTCTTCTTTACCCATTAGGTAAGCTTCGAATACGTCGTAACCTGTGGTGTATTTTGCTAGGAATTCTTTGTCATGCTTACCTTGTTTCACAAGCGTATGCGCGATACCCATCATCATCGCCACGTCCGTCATTGGATGCGGAGCAATCCACTGTGCGTTGTCACCGAAGAACTCAATGGTTTCTGACCGCATTGGGTCGATAGCGATAACCGTCTTACCTGACTTCTTAAGCTGATGGAAGAACTCAAGGCCCGCACAGTCTGTAGAGCTCCAAGCGATTTTCAGTGTGTTGATTGGGTTAAGACCCCAAAGCACCACAACGTCACTGTGCTCAAGAACCACAGGGTAAGTCGTTTGCTGTTCGTAAACTTCAATAGAACCTACCACGTGCGGCATGATGACCTGTGCAGCACCTGTAGAGTAATCACCAAGGTGACCTGAGTAACCGCCCGCCATACTCATGTAACGTTGTAGAAGCGTTTGAGCTTTGTGCAACACACCACTTGAACGCCAGCCGTAAGAACCAGCAAACACAGATTCAGCGCCGTGTTCTTTACGAATACGCATGTGTTGTTCGTGAATCAGTTTGTAAACTTCATCCCAAGACACGCGAACGAATTCATCGCTACCACGCACGCCTTCTGGCGCAGATGGGTTTGCCAAGTAGCCTTTACGTACCATTGGGTACTTAACACGAGCTTTCGTATGAACTTGGTCAGGGCCCGTAGTTTGAAGACTGTTTGGTACCGTTTGTGGCAATGCGTTTGTGGTTGAAACCAGCTTACCGTCTTTTACTTCACACAGCATTGGGCCCATGCGACCCGCTGTAAGTACACCTGAACCACGCTTATCAGATGCTAGCGCGCTCATTGGCGTCAATGAAGTGAAAGCCAGAGCACCAGCAGTTAGACCAGTGCCTTTTAGAAATCCGCGACGAGTTAAATTAGTCATAATCTTATCCTTCTATTTATCTATTAGTGACCAACCACATCTTTCGCGTGGTGCTGGAAGAACTTAGTCAAAATTTCTAGGTTTTCTGCTGAAATATCAGTGCGATCACCCATACTCTTCGCTACAGGACCCCATGCGTTCACCGTAAAGTGATTTGAAGGAATTTTCGCGTGACAAGTTGCACAGTAAACGTTGTCCAACTCTTCTGCGTATGACCAAACCGGCTCTAGCGTATCAACCACTGGAGAATCGATCGTTGCCGTTAGAGAAACAGGACGCCACTCGTTGCCGTATACGTCTGCTTTGAACTCGCCAGCTTCAACTGCTTGTTGGCCTTGTTCAGATAGTGTTGCAACAATCGCGCGTTGACCTTCACCCATGTAAAGCACTTGCTCTGCGCCTTTCATTTGGAATGCATTGATCTTCACAGTGCGGTTGTCACCTTCCGCTTTCACAACGTTCAGTTTGGTTGTTGGGTTCACTGTACCAAAATCACCCATGCTGATAGACGTCACTGGGTAAACCACTTTCGCGTCAGCTGCTGTTTTGGTTGTGAAGCTCATCAGTGTTTCAAACGCCTTGCTATCAAGTTCCGCTTCTGGAGCAAAGTGCGCTACGCCTTTGTGACAGTCGATACACGTTTGGTCATTCGCTTTGCCGTATGCGTGCATCTTCGCCGCATCACGTGATTGCTCGAACTCTTCCATTGCATCGAAGTCGTGACAAGAACGACAGGTTGCCGAATCGTTTTCACGGAACTGCTCCCAAACCATCTCTGCAAGTTCAGTACGGTGTGCTTCGTACTTCTCTGGCGTGTCGATCTTACCTGTTACAAACTCATGGTAGATGTCTTTTGAAGCTCGGATCTTAGTGACCAAGTAATCCATTGGCTCTTTCGGAATGTGACAGTCCGAACATTCTGCGCGAATACCTTTGGCGTTACTGAAGTGCACTGAGCCTTGATACTCTTTGTAAGGGATTTCCATAGAGTGACAAGAGAGACAGAACTCAGTGTCCGATGTGTAATGCATCACTGCTGCGGTGCCACCTAGAGTTAGCCAGCCCACACCAATACCCACTGCCACCATTGCGGCGATATAACGTTTTTTAATTGACATAATTAGAAATAAATACTCACAAATTCACATGCTTTGTCGCATATTTACCTCTTTAGTAGTATCTGGTAATTGATCTGAGTCATACGTACACCCTAGGTGGTGACTTATTTTTCGTTATTGAGAGACTCCTTGGCATATTCCATTTTTCTAAAAAATCTTTCTTGACCGAACCCATTCGCCATAACGATAGATATTGTTTATCAAAGCACTTTTGATATGTTTGTGTGAGATATGAAAACTCGATCACATGGAGGCGATTAAAACGTGTTATCTCTACCCATTTCCACCCCAAGAACTGAGCTTAAACCGCTAACGAAAAGTGATTGGGATCTGTATCGCCGCTTGAGTAGCGAACCACAAATCATTGCACTTTGTTTTGACCCGCCGACCGAAGACGAAATGCGCCAAAAGTTCGAATCACGGTTACCTGCATGGACACCGCAAAGCGAGCATTGGTTATGTTTGGTGATTTATGAAAAACAAAGCACACGACCAATCGGCATCACTGGCTTTGTGTTGCAAGATGGCATTGCAGAAGTCGGGTATTTGTTACTGCCAGAATTTTATGGCCAACAGTTTGGTACGGAATCCCTTACCGGTGTGATTGAGTGGGCGTTTGAGCAACACAAGATTTATCAGTTTTCCGCCACGGTCACAGGGGGCAATATTGGCTCTGAGCGAGTGCTGGAAAAATGTGGCTTCAAACTCACCGAGACCATCCCCGAAGCCTATGAAATAGGCGGGAAAAAGTACGCAGATAAGCTCTATTCATTACAAAAATAATATTCACGACAAACAATAAGGACGTGTTTTGCAGAAAGTAGTCATTATCACAGGCGCAAGCCGAGGCATCGGAGCCGCAACCGCCAAATTACTCGCCAAACAAGGCTATGCCGTATGCGTTAACTATCGCGCACAAGCCGAGGCTGCCGCGCAAGTTGTTCGTGAGATTGAGGAGGTTGGCGGTAAAGCCATCGCCATCAAAACGGATGTTTCCGATGAGCAGCAGGTGCTCTCATTGTTTGAACAAACCGAACAAGCACTCGGAAAGGTCACTCATCTCGTCAACAACGTGGGCATCTTATTCACCCAGTCTCGTCTTGCGGACATGAGCCTTGAGCGATTCCAAACTGTTATGAACGCTAATGTGACGAGCTGCTTTCTTTGTTGTAGAGAAGCAGCAAAACGATTTGAATCTGGCAATGCGATCGTTAATGTTTCTTCTGCCGCATCCCGCTCTGGTGCACCATTTGAATACGTTGATTACGCCGCCTCAAAAGGTGCAATGGATTCGCTCACCAAGGGGCTATCGTTAGAGTTGGCGGAACAAAACATCCGTGTAAACGGTGTTCGCCCAGGCTGCATTTATACCGACATCCATGCCGATGGCGGCGAGCCGAATCGAGTCGACAGGCTCAGTGAGAAAATCCCTCTCAAACGAGGAGGCACGGTAGACGAAGTGGCCAATGCCATCGCGTGGCTACTCAGTGATGAAGCGTCTTATGTCACAGGTTCGTTTATCGATCTAGCTGGCGGAAATTAAGGAACAGTAATGAAAATCAGATCAGCGACACCCGACGATCTCAATTCGCTCCTTGTATTAAACACGCAAATTAGCGAACTTCACTTTCGTCATGCGCCACATACTTTTGTTCCGCCTTCTGAAGAAGACAGAGCCTTTCTCGCAGATGCGCTGGCCGATGATGCTCGATTGGTGCTCATAGCCGAAGAAGGTCAACAAGCACTTGGCTTTATCACTGCGACCATTACCCAAAATGAAACTATCAGCTTTTTAATCAAAGACCCGATTTGCCGCATTGGCACCATCGTCGTCGATGAAAATCAGAAGTCAAAAGGCGTTGGACGAGCCTTAATGACGGCCGTTGAGCAATGGGCACGCGAGTCAGGTGCAACTCAAGTCCGCTTAGAAGTCATGGAGTTTAACCACAATGCGCAACAGTTTTACGACAAACTGGGCTTTGCTCCCAACTCCCGTCTTATGATGAAATGTTTGTAACGATCACGACATTTAAGCGAATTTCAGCGTTAAAGCTAACGTGAATCGCATTTATCTTTCGCGCTTTCCTTCCCTTTTCGAAAAGACGATATGATGTACGGATATACCCAAGTGACTTCAAGATGCAGGATTCAGAGCGAGTTGACTTGGGTATAAAGGAGATTCGAACATGATTTATCTTTTCGATTGGGGAAACACCTTGATGGTCGATTTTCCTCACGCACAAGGAAAAATGTGCGATTGGGAACACGTTGAAACCGTTCCTCAAGCCAAAGAGACTCTGGCTCAACTCACACTACATCACCAAGTTTATATCGCGACCAGCGCATCAGATTCCGCGATGGAAGATGTGCAAAAAGCCTTTCAACGAGTCGGGCTCGACCAATACCTTTCTGGCTACTTTTGCTTTGCAAACCTTGGGATTGCCAAGAATCAGCCTGATTTTTATCTTGCGGTCGCAAAACAATTGGGCGTTGAGGCGAGCCAACTTACCATGGTTGGCGACTTACCAGAAAAAGACATTTACCCAGCAATGGACGCAGGGTTAAACGTCGTTTGGTTCAATCCTCATGACCTCCCTGCGCCAAGCAACCCCATCCCAAATCAAATACGTTGTTTGTCTGAGTTGCTAAGCACCTGACCAACGTACGCACAAATGCACTTGAGCCACTAAACTTTATGCACCAATCAAGGAAGATGAATGCAGATTAGACCGATTACCGTCAACGACATTGACCACTTTATTTCGCTCTGGAATCGCGTTTATGAGGAAGGAGAATACTTACGCTCGCCAGCGCCAGACAAAACGATGCTGAGGGAGGTAATCACTCGTGTGGAAAAAGAATCCATTCCCCAATTTGTGGCCTTCGATGAAAAACGCCTAGTTGGCAGTATCGAAATCTTCCCGGCCGAAATGTGTGGCTACGAAGGAGGTGAGTTCGCTAAAACGGGCATTCTCGGCATTCATATTGACCGCCACTATCGAAACCAAGGGTTAGGAAAAAAGCTACTCACCACCGCCATTCAAAGCGGTTGGCAATATGGCTATGACACTATTGCTTTGAATGTTTACAAAACCAACCACCCTGCGATTGCTTTATATGAGAAGTTTGGCTTCAAGCATTGTGGCGAGTTAGGTGAAGTGCTATTGCCTAACGGCAAATATCTGATGAGTCAGAAAATGGTCTTAAAGCATCCGTAAGTTGATTCTAGTAGCAAGACCACATTGCCTTTGCGATATACTGATCGGAACCCAATATTTACCGCGTACTTGTGATGATTGAATATAAACCCTTATCGCCAAATCAAATCCCGATGGCTTTGCTATTAGAAGCAGATCCAGACCAAGACAACGTTAATCGCTATCTTGCAAACTCATTGAGTTTTGTTGCGGTGGAAGAGAACCAGATCGTCGGAGCATGCCTGGTGCTTCCGCTTTCAGAAACGCAGGCTGAAATCATGAACGTCTCAGTCGCACCTACGCATCAACAACGCGGTATTGGCTCAGATTTATTGCAATTTGCCATTGAACAGTTAAAAGACCAATCTTTTCAAAAGTTGATATTAGGAACGGGGACGTTTGGTTACCAACTGACTTACTATCAACGCTTGGGTTTCAGGGTAGAGAGCGTGGATAAAGATCACTTCTTACTCCACTACCCAGAACCAATTTGGGAGAACGGTATCCAGCACAAAGACATGCTACGTCTGTATCTAGACCTTTAAACATAAAGGCTTAGTTAGCTTTTCATATCCAACTTTTTACCCAAGAATTCAATTTCAAAAGTCGCATACCCAAGCTGTACCGCTTCAAAAGAGTACATCAGGTTTTGCGCCTGTTGGGCATCTTTCGCCAATACGGCGACGGAGTAAATCGGACGCTCAACACCATTCTCCAACACTTGGGTATTGATGTAAGACGACGTGACTAAGCCGGAGTTGTTCAAGCTGATCACTCGCTGCAGATCGACACCCAATACACGATCCATTTCTAACGCCTCAATGCCCTCTTTCCAACGCAACGTCACACTGTAGTTATCACTTTCTGGCGTGTTGTCTAACCATTTGGCGCCTAGTGGTTGAATGCTCGCGATCTTCACCAAATCTTGCTGATACATAGGTAAGTCCTGCAATTTAGTCGCAACTTCCGCCTCGTTATCTGCCGACAATACGAAACGCAGAATCTGTACTGGTTTACCATCAATACTGCTTGGTAAAACAAACATGTCTTTCACATCACCTTGTTCGATCAGTTGGCTAAAGGCCGCTTTCTGCTCTGGCAGTGTTTTGAGAACCTGTTCCGAATCATTGGTGTTCCAAGCCAGTTCCACACCGTAATCAGCAGCAAAGCTAGAGAAAGAAGCCACAGTCAACGTACTTAATAGAATGAGTTTTTTCATAAGGTTACCTTTTCAATTAACGATTTTCTTTTTTGCTTCAATATAAATTCAATGTTGTGGATCGCTTGATTACCAACGACTGCGGTATGCACGATGACAGCTTCGGCAAGTACTCTGAGCTTGCTTAAGTCCTGCCTCAGCCGATGAAACTTGTTGGTTCTGCGCAGCTTGATACAACTGTGCAAACCCTTCATCCATTTGAAGCATCAAGCGATTGAAGTTATCTGGTTTGCTCCACACTTCTTTCTTCGCTTTGCTCTCAGCTTGGCTTCCCTCTGGAAACGCTTGTTGCAGTTGTGCGCTGTGGCGAGTGAGCTCAACACCAATCTGCTCTAGCGCGTGCCAATCGGTATTGCTGCCTTTCAATGTTTTATCGGCTTGTTTCGACAGGGACTCTATTTGCTCAAATGCATTCTGACGCGTTTCGATTTGAGCGCTGAAATCTTGGGCAAACACTGTTGTTGATACAAAGATGGTCGGTAAAAGTGCAATCAGTGCCAAAGTCTTTTTCATTTCGTTCTCCTGGTTTTTCGTTATTGCTGTGTGGTTGCAAATAAATTTACACAACAACCATTGCGTACGCAACCATTGTTGTGTAAATTACCGTAAAGAAGATCATCACACCGAGAAAAGATCGAGGTAATTATGAAAATTTGGGATTTAGCAACGCGACTTTATCACTGGGCTCAAGCCCTACTGTTTATAGCCTTGATGGCGTCTGGATTGTCTAGCAAGGGCCCCCATGTTCAATTGGGATTAGCGTTATTCACTTTGTTGTTATGGCGATTGACTTGGGGAGTTATCGGCAGCGAAACCAGTTTGTTTCGACAGTTTCTCCGCTCACCTAAAGGTGTCATTACTTACTTAAAAGGTAAATCGGCGGCGACTGTGGGTCATAATCCTGCAGGCGGCTGGATGGTGGCGGCATTACTAACGACATTGCTGCTTCAATGTATCTCGGGAATGGCGCTTGGCGGGTTATTCGATACGTGGCCATATTCCGATGTTTGGCTTAACGACAACGTGTTTGCAGGGCTTGAGTGGTTACACCTGACCTTGGCCGATCTTTTGCCTTTACTGATCGCCTTACATCTTGGTGCGATCCTTTTCTATAAACTAAGAGGTAAACCCTTGTTGAAAGCGATGATCACAGGTAAACAAACCCTAATGAACAAGCAAGCGCTCATCACGGAACAGAAAATTGTCTATCTCGCGCCGCAAAGCCGTGCTTTAGGGGTGCTAGTTGCTGCAACATTGGTTACCATGGCAATCGTTGCTTTATCATAAGAGTAAGAAAATGAGCGAACAGTTTGACAGACAAGACAGCTTTGGCTGGATGATCAATGTCGTTGCACACGATGCAGCGAAGCGATTTGAAGCCGAGCTCAAAAAGCACGGACTTACCGTTGCACTTTGGCCGACCATGATGTGTTTGTGGGAAGAAGAAGGCGTGACGCAGCGCGATATCGCAGCGAAATCTAAGGTAGAAAACTCAACCACGACTCGTACCTTAGACAAGTTGGAGAAGTTAGGTTTGGTAGAGCGCCATCCCGATCCAAACAGCCGCCGCTCGTTCCGTATTTATCTAACGGAAGAGGGACGAAGCCTCAAAGAAACCTTGGTGCCAATTCCACTGGCTGTTAATAAAGAGCTGATGAGCCCGCTAGAGCCAGCAGAACAAAAAGAGATGCTTCGCTTGCTAAAAAAGTTGGTCGCAGAGATTTAGCGCTTCGCTAAGTTTTTCCAACCTAAGAATAAACAAAGCCCCAAGTTCTGCACTTGGGGCTTTGTACTTTTCTACTCACGTCAGTTTACTTGATGTCTAGCAACCTTCTGTAACATGCCCTCTTACCACCGAGCGAGTCGACGCTTGATTAACGTAATAGAAATAGCACGCTTCACGTTCCAAGGTGTACCCTTGCGGCCAAATATACACCACACGATCTAATCCCGAATGATCAGCGAACTGATACTCCGGAATCGTGACAAAATGGGCACTGTTTGGGAATTGATTCCCCATAATACAGAAGTCGCTGCCTTTACATGGCTTATCAATGGGTGAGTTGCCTTTGGCAGGCAGACCAATCTCTAACAACGCTCGTATGCTATTTGCACTTGCTTCTGGCATCCCACTTAACATGTTCACTTGATGATCAATATACGTCATTTGTCGACGTTCCTGCGCATCATCAATCATCACTTTGGCATGGAAGAACTTAAGAGACGTCCCCAGAGAAGACTGCGAACTGTGCAGCATAGAAACATAAGCTTGACGGTTAATATCGAGCAGAATTGGCAAGGCGGCGAGAGCAATGGAACCCAAGGTTGCTAAGACGATGGTGATTTCCATCAACGTAAATCCTTTTGTTTTCACTTTTGACTCTCAGCATACAGACAGATGATAGGGGGTCGCTCCCACATCCATGTGAGAACCGAGCCAATATATCGCTGAAATTACGCAGAGAAACGCGCAAATGATAAGAAAAAACGAGGGAATCGAGAACTTGAGAGTGACCGCCAAATTACATTGAAACAAGCAGTAGAAGCGGCGTAAAAATTCGACTGAATTCAAAGCCTTGACGCAGGCCAAAGACCTGTAAGCGACTATTTCTAAAATAAGAATTGATATTAGTTAGTACTTTTGATGTATTTAAAAATATCGTTTACTTCACTTTTATTCCGATTGGATTAGGCGTTGAGCAGCGGCACGTTATTGCGGATTAAGCCTCGGCGTACGCTAGTGCACATTTTGCCGAATCGACGGATTTCATCAAACTGAGGCGTAATACCGCGATCCATTGCAGATTCCCAATAGCTCAGTTCAGAATCTACCATTTCCAACAATTTTTTAGGGCAACCAATGCATTGTCCCTCTGGCCCGCAAACAAAGGTCTCCGATTCATAAATCGGCAATTCTGCTTTCACTTGTTCAATGATATTGCGCATCGCGCTCATTCGATCTGGCTTGACGGTCATCATCCGACTCCACAAACATGTAAGGAGCCGGATTGTACTCTCTGGCACGCAAATGTCCCTACCTAATTTAGGTATATTTTACGTTTCTGCTTTGCAACCTTTGATTTAAACATTGGTAGCTCAGGCTTTTTCACCACTAAGTAGACCGCCGTCGCCGCTAATACAAAGCCAATAATGCCCATCCAATCAAACGACTCACCGAAGGCAAACCAAGCTTGAAGCGCCGTGGTCGGAGGCACAAGGTAGAACACCGAAGCAACACTCGATGCCGCGCCATTCTTCACCATGTACAGCAGCAACAGAATCGCCACACAGGACAGCACAACCACGAGCCAGATTAAGGTAAGAATGAATTCCGTCGTCCATTGCACCTGCATGGTTTCAAACTGCATCGCGATTGGCAGGAACATGGCCAATGCAGCTAAATACTGCACGGTCGCGCCGCCTACCATATCCACTTGTTGACAATATTTCTTTTGATACAAAGTGCCAAGCGTAATACCAAACAGCGACGACAAGCACACACCAATCGCTAAGGTTTTGTGCAAATCGGATTGCCACTCCATCTTACCCATAAGCACCATAGCGATACCGACAAAACCCAAGGACAAACCAATCCACTGTGATGGTTTGAACTGCTCAGAAGCGAACGCCACCAGCAATACGGCCGTTAAAATAGGTTGTATCCCGACTAATAGCGAACTTAAGCCCGCTGGCATCCCTAAACTGATAGCAAAGTACGTCCCACCGAGGTAAAAGCCGTGAATCAATATCCCGACAACGCAGCTGTGCCAAAAGTCTTTTCCCGTTGGAATACGACGGCGCAGAAAGGCCATAATCACCAGGAACAGCAGGACATTGAACGACATGCGAATCGACAACAAGGTCGCAGGCTCGGCGTACTGCAAACCAAATCGTGCACCAACAAATCCAGAAGCCCAAAGGATCACAAATACAAAAGGAATGGCTCTGATTAACATGATTCACCCTCACTCTACTTATTTTTAAATCTTGAATGTTTTTAAATCTCGAATGTTGCTAATGTAGTTAGGTACAGTGTTTTCAAAAAGTGACAGATGGAAGTGTTTTTATGGGTACAGATTTAGCAAGTACACTTGATGCCAATAAGTATTTGATCGTCGAGAAGCATCTCAAACAAGCGATCAGCAATGGGGTTTATCAGCCAGACGACAAGTTGCCTTCCATCCGTCAATTGAGCACTGAACTCAAGGTAAGCAAGAACACGGTGATCCGCGCTTATCAGGAACTAGAAGCACAAAGCATGGTTTACTCGGTGCCAAAATCCGGTTATCGAGTAAAGCCAACTGAGCGACATGAAGCCAAGATCGCTAAGCCTACGCGCGTGGACTTGCTCTCGGTGTGCAAACAAATACTCACTTACCCCGAGTATCAAGAGCTGCTTCCGACAGGTTCAGCACACCCAAATATTGATGCGCCAGCCATCAAAAGTTTGTATGCCGAAATTGGCCGTCAGAGTCGCCAACAAAGTCATATTTCCAGCCATTATCAACTGCCACCGGGTGATGACTTATTGGTCAAACAACTGGCGAAGATCACCCAAGATCTGGGAACGCCGGCAAACGTGGATGATCTATTGGTCACCCATGGTGCACAGCAAGCGATCAGTCTTGCCCTTAGAGCAACAACACAGACTGGAGATATTGTGGCGGTGGAATCGCCCTGCTATTTCGGTAACTTGTTGATGCTCGAATCCCTCGGTTTACAGGTGGTCGAGATCCCTAGTTGCCCTCGTGATGGTATGGATCCAGATGCGTTAGAAAAAGCCATGGCAACGTGGGAGATCAAAGTCATTATTGTCACGCCAAACTTCACCAACCCAACTGGCTCAATGATGCCACTAGAAAGACGTGAACGATTGCTTAAGGTTTCTGGAGATATTCCAATCATTGAAGATGACGTGTTTGGTGCGTTGAGTTACGACAAACCCTTGCCAAGCTTACGCAAATTAGACGAGAAGCAACGAGTGATTTACGTCAACTCGTTATCGAAAACGCTCGATTCACGCCTTCGTATTGGTTGGATGCTAGCGGGACGTTATCGCGCTCAAGTCGAGCAATATCTGTTATGTGAAAACATGGGCAGTTTGAACTTGATGCAATCGGCGGTGGGCACTTTTCTAACCTCAGGCAAGTACCGCACTCACACCGCGCGTATGTGCCGTGTTTACCAAGCCAACGTGAGACGATATTTGCAGATGCTCAACCAATGCTTGGATGCGCACTTTGAGCTAAAGAACCGCTATCAAATCAATGCAGTACAAGGTTCATTCTTGCTTTGGTTACGTTTGCCGCCCAAGGCTGACAGCTATGCGCTTTATCAAGCCTGTAACGAACGCAAAATCAGTATTCTGCCCGGCTCGGTATTTGGCACGCAGGGGCAGTATCAAAACTGTATTCGTCTTAGCGTGGCGAACTTTGGAGCGGAGAAAAACTGGCTCCCCGCGATGGAAACGCTGGCAACACTGATTGCTCAACACGCCAAATAGTCGCTCTAGACGTTTCGTTCCAAGCATTCAGTACCAGAAACAACAAAGCCTCCGCAATTGGGAAGCTTTGATATGGGCTCTCTGAGCTAGCTGCTCAACCAAACACGGATTGTTAGCGAGGCAATTGCCACAATCTGGCTACGTTTTCGGCCAAGTTTGTAAGGTTCACATTCGCCTCTTGCAAAGCTTCTGGCAAACTCATTGCGCGTGGTACACATACAAATACAGCGTCAATGCCACACTCGTAGACGGCTTGGAAGTTATCACCTGTGCAGCCTGCCAGGGCAATGACAGGCAAACCATATTCTTTCGCCACTTTCGCCACACCCATTGGTGTCTTGCCATGCACAGTTTGGTGATCAATACGGCCTTCGCCAGTAAAGACAATATCAGCGTCTGCTACGTGCTCTGCGAGCTTTACGGTTTCTAGCACAATCTCAATACCCGGCTTAAGTCGTGCAGGTAGGTAACCAAGTAACGCCGCGCCCATACCACCGGCAGCGCCTGCGCCTTTTTGAGTCAGCACATGCTTGCCTGTCACTTGCTCTGTCAGTTCACCGTATTTGCTTAGAGCAGAATCTAACAGCTCCACATCCGCCGGCGTCGCACCCTTCTGTGGGCCAAAAATCGCTGACGCGCCTTTCTCGCCACACAATGGGTTGTCCACATCGCATGCCACCAGCACTTCGCAGTCCGCTAAGCGAGCGTCAAGCCCAGACACATCAATGCTTGCTAGCGCAACTAAACCGCCACCGTTAGGAGTGATTGGCTGACCTGCACTGTCTAGAAACTTAACACCTAAAGCCGCCAGCATACCCGTGCCACCGTCATTGGTTGCGCTGCCACCCAAGCCGATGATCAAGCGTTGAATACCGCGATCAAGCGCATTTAGAATTAACTGACCGGTACCAAAGCTGCTGGTGTTTTTCGGGTCACGTTGCTCACTTGGCACAAGGTGCAAACCACTTGCCTCTGCCATTTCGATTACTGCGGTTTCACCGTCACCTAGAATGCCATAAAACGCCTTCACATCATTGCCAAGTGGACCTTTTACGGTCACGAAAACCTGCTCGCCCTCAGTCGCATCAATCAAAGATTGAACTGTCCCTTCACCGCCATCAGCAACAGGTACCGTAACGAATTCTGCATCGTGCCAAACACGAGACAAACCGCTCTTGATCGCGTCACTCACTTGTTTGGCGGTCAAGCTCTCTTTAAACGAATCTGGGGCAATCACAACTTTCATTTCATTCTCCTGAAAACAGCACGCTGCGAGCGACAAGTCGCAGGTCATCAATGTGGCTATTCTCACTTAAAAACTTGGCATATTCTTTAGTCAAACATCCAAACAATACTGACTATGCTTGAATTATTTTGTGCATTTGCACAACTAGCTAATTTAGCTTTCTTAACTGGCTTGCGATATACAGCTCGGTCAATCCCGTAAAATCTTGCGTCGAGATGCCCGTCACTTCACTGATTCTATCCAGACGATATCTCAAGGTATTTCTATGAATATACAAAGCCTTAGCGCAGTCATTGGCGTTACCATTGGCTTGAAAATACGCCTCCAAAGTTTTTATCAACTGTCCAGACTTGTCTGCCGAAACCAAAGTCGCCATCGCTTGAGCGAGTTGTTCACCTTGCCAAGAATCGGCTAATGGGGCGAGTAACACAGGTAAGCGATATTCAGAGAAACCCAGCATGGTTTGTTCTGGATGAGAGCGACGACCAACAGCAAGCACCTGCTTGGCACTTTGGTAGGAGAGAGGAAGCTGCTGTGCGCGATCAAAACGTTGCCCGATCGCGAGACGGACATCATCAATCTGATTGGCCGTTAAGCGGCGCTGAATACCCTCAAGCACAATTTGGTCGCTATTCGAAGAAGAAGAACGTAAAGACTTGAGAACAACAATTTCATTCATCGACATGATCGCCACCAACGGCTTATCTTCAGAGCGATACAACACATCAACCACGCCGCGCACACTGTTCAAACTAACGGGAGCATTCTCTGCTTTAAGCTCGATCACGATAGCGACTCGTGGTGTTGTTAAATCGATGGAAAGACGCTGCGCCCAATCGTGCAACTCGGAGTCACTAAGTTGTTGGTTCAACCATGCTGAAACAAACTCTTCTTGATGGCGTCGATCCCATTGCAATTGCTCCACCAGCGAAGCTTGTTCAATCGTCAGTTCCGCTGTCATCTTCACTAACTGAGCAAACGCTCGGATTTGCTCAGGTTTGCCAGTGACACCCACCACGCCCACCACTTCACCTTTAAAGTGCAGCAGCATATTGATGCCCGGTTTCACGCCTTGCAGTGATTGGCAACTTTGCTCATCCAACTCTAACGAGTCACCATGATTCAGCGCCAGCACTGCACCATCGTGCTTTTGACCAATACGCTCAGCATCGCCGCTGCCAATAATGGTTCCTGCCGCGTTCATCACATTGATGTTATGACCAATGATCGACATGGTGCGATCGACGATTTGCTGCGCGAGTGTGTGGTCGAGAATCACCATTTCCGTTCCTAAAATCTCCACGATTGAGACGTCAATAAATCACACTTTGTCTTCTATCGCCATGATATTGAACCGGTATCGAAGCCAAAGTGTTATACCGACCAATTAACCTTAAATAAATTATGGCTATTAACCGATAAAATCCTTCATCACTGCTTATACTTATAACCGAGCCACCCAAGTTTTTATGCTTGGCGCGACTTGAACCGACAACCAAACAGTGACCGGAGGGAAGCCATGGAACTGCGGAACAAGGCGGGCGACATTGCCAAAATTGCTGACAACCTCACCCTGAAAGAAATAACCGAAATGGGCTACACCGTTGATCTATGCGATGAAGCCTTTGACCCAGGCGAGCATTGGAAAGCAGAAGGGCAAACGCAAGGTATGGGTGAATACCCTGAGCAATAGTCTCTAAATACGCTTCAACAAGACAATAACCTTTCAGCCGAGTGAGTTATCGCTCGGCTTATTCGTCATCCAGTTGCTCGTAGACCACTTCCCCTCTCAGCACCGTCATGAGGACGCGAGCTTGGGCGATGTCTTCCGCTTTCAGTTGGGTGATGTCTTGATCCAACACAGCAAAGTCTGCCGATTTCCCAATATCGATTGAGCCAATTTCCTTTTCTAAACCCAAGCTGTAAGCCGGATGAATCGTGTAGGCGTCAATCGCGGATGAGACGTTTGGCAATCCGGTTTCGCCCATCACCAAGCTATTGGAGATACCAACCAATGGGTTCAAATCATGCACATTCCAATCGCTGCTTAACGTCACGTTAGCTTCGGCATTATAAAGCGCGCGAAGGTTCATCAAGGCTCTGGCTCGCTTAGCACCCAAGAAGGCTTCTGCCCATTGGTGAGCATGATAAGCCACATAATCGGAACCAACTTGAAAGTCTGCCGTGACACCTAACTTGGCGAACCTTGGCACGTCTTTGCTGTTCACCAACTCGACATGCGTCAAAGTGTAACGTCGCTGATTGCCCAGACTGCGCACCTTCTCAATCGCATCGAGTGATTCACGAATACCACCGTCGCCGATAGCATGAATGTGAGCGCTGTAACCGAGTTTATCGAGCTTGCTTAGCCATTCGGGCATCGCTTGTGGCGAAATGTAATTCAGCCCATAAGGGGAATCAGGCAGGTAAGTATCAAGATAAGGCGCAAGCGTTTTGGCAGTACCATTGATGAAGATGCCATCACTGTACATTTTGACTTGGTTCACCAGCAATAAGCGAGAAGTATCGTCGGACTGAATACCTTTCAAATACGACAGCTGAGAGTCCATGCTGTCAGTCGGATAGATCCATGGTCGTAAAGAGACACGAGCGGTCAAATCGCCTCGTTTTTCACTCTCCTTCCACACTTCAAACCAACCTCGCTTCCAGTACATTCGCCCATCACCAATTGTGGTAATACCGTAAAGCGCAGCTTCTTCTAATCCAGTCAACAAACCTTGGTAGCTCACCGCAAATTGCGCACTCATGCTGTTCCAAGCCAGTTCCATCACTAAATCACCGGCGTTATCGAGCAAGATGCCATTCAACTCACCTGTATCCGGATCTTTGAGAATGCGACCACCTTCTGGATCGGGGGTGCTTTTATCAATGTTCGCCGCTTTCAGCGCAACCGAGTTAACCCACATAGAGTGAGAGGTTTGCTCCATTAACACCACCGGCGTATCAGAAAATACCTCATCGATCACTTCCAAAGGCGTGCGCTGGTTTTCTTCTGACAAGGTCGCATCAAGCGTAAAACCGTACCCCATCAACCATTCGCCATCTTGGACAAACTCTTTACAGTCTTGCAGTTGTGGGATTTGCTCATCCAACAAGGTGCCAGCTTGCAACAAGCACGTACCGCCTGCTTCGGAAGCCGCCTCAAACACATGATTGTGGTTATCGACAAAACCCGGCAACAAGTAGGTATCAGTCAAATCCACCACCTCAGTACCTTCACCAACCCACATTTGTACCTTGGCTTTATCGCCAACAAAAGCAATCCGCCCATCATGCACGGCAACAGCGTCTGCTTTTGGATGACCATAAATACCAGCGTTGATGTACACCACGTCTGCGGTTTGCTCAGCAGCATTCGCCCACGCGCCAAATACAGGCAGCAACGCAGCACCAAGAATCAGTCTATGAGGAGTTAACATGACACCTTCCGTTGTATTCGCTAACACATTGAGTATATGCAAATTGGTTTAGTTTGCTGTTGATGTCGTAATTTCTGTGGGGTTGGTTTAAAATTACAGAACAGTAGACCATATAATAAAAAGGTGGACAATGCGACGATACGACCAAGGCGATTTATGCCCTCATTGTGGTTTGATCATCATGATGCCAACCGACCTCTCAAACCAATGTTTAGGGTGTGGCAAAGAGATCAATCAGCATCAAGAATCGGATGAAGACGAGTAAGGCGCAGGTCTTACTCTGATTTGCTCGCTTGTGTTTCCTTCACAAATAAGTACATCTCTTCAAGGTAATTGCCATTTGCGCAGCCCCAGTCACTCACTTCAATAAATTCTTTGAGTAATTGATGACTCTCATCGCGAATCAGTTTTTGGCGAAATGAGTTCCATCGAGCCAATTCCAAACGGTTCTTATCAGAGACATAATGGTCGCCATAGCTTTCAATAAGCTTGTTGTAAGCGCTCCAACGTTCTTCTGACGTCACTCCTTCACTCATAATGACGGCGCAGTTTTCCTCGATATTAAAAACTTGGTCATTGGTTGGTATTGTCGCTGAACATCCCACCAAGGTTAGCCCCATTGTTAGAGCTGCGATTCTTGTTTTCATTATTGTTTTC
Organism: Vibrio sp. M260121; assembly: GCF_036533715.1. Classification (NCBI taxonomy): domain Bacteria; kingdom Pseudomonadati; phylum Pseudomonadota; class Gammaproteobacteria; order Vibrionales; family Vibrionaceae; genus Vibrio; species Vibrio sp. M260121. Next base: position 34,108 of record NZ_JATABF010000034.1, read on the forward strand.
CTTACTTTCAGCACCACTGCGAAAGACCGAATTTTATAAATAGAGAACGGCCATTACTAATCAAAAACGGAAAATTTTTGTGACTGACGTCTGCACATGTAAAAAGTGCGGTAAATTCCTGTTTACAAGCCATAAACATGGCAAATGGATTTCGCATTCCTTTCTGCTGCTTATGCATGCCATAATCAATGACGATAAAAACCTCAATAAAGCAAACATTTGAAGGATCAAAATGACTGCAACGGAATACCTAAACGACCTAAACCAACGTTACCTCGCTATCCATCGCACCAAAGAAGATTTCTTTTGGGAGACGTACATGGGCATCAGCGACGACCACGATGGTTCAACAAAAGCACAAACCGCTTGGACCAATTTCTTAAGTAACGCCGAGCAAATCTCAGCCATCAAAGCGCAACTTGAAGCGGCTGAAACAATTGCAGACCCACAAGAGAAACAGCAAACGCAAATTGGTCTGCAAGGCTGGTTGGCAACGTTTGAATCGCATGCAATTGAAGGCGAGCAAGCTCAAGCACAAAAGAATGCTCTGATTGCATTTGAAGCCGAGTTGTTCGAGAAAAAGCAAAATCACGTTCTGACGTTTACCAATGAAAACGGTGAACAAACCGAGGGCTCTTTGCCAGTATTGTCTTCGACCATTCGCGCCAATAATCACGAAGAAGTGCGTCAATCTGCGCACCAAACTCTGCTCGACCTTGAGCAATGGTTGCTGCAAAACGGCTTTATTGAGCTGATCAAACTGCGTAATCAATTCGCACGTTCTTTGGGCTACGAAACCTTCTTTGATTACTCAGTGAAGAAGACAGAAAAGATGAGCTCAGAACAACTGTTCAGCATCTTAGATGACTTTGAACAGCGCACGCGTGATGCCCACCTAAACAGCTTGGCAAACCTTGCTGACCAGAAAGGTCAAAGCGCACTGACTGGCTACAACTTTGTGTACTCGTTCGCGGGTGATGTCATGCGTGACCTTGACCCGTACGTGCCGTTCTCAAAGTCGCTACGTCGTTGGGTGGAATCATTCGGTCGTCTTAACATCGAATATGCAGGCGCAGAACTGACGCTAGACCTGCTTGATCGCAAAGGCAAATACCCGAACGGTTTCTGCCATGGTCCTATCCCATCGTTCTACAACCAAGGCGAATGGGTTGCCGCGCAGGTGAACTTCACCAGTAACGCTAAACCAGACCAAGTTGGCAGCGGCTACGATGGCATCAATACTCTGTTCCACGAAGGTGGTCACGCTGCGCACTTCGCTAACGTGAAGATGAACGCGCCGTGTTTCTCTCAAGAGTTCGCACCAACTTCCATGGCATACGCAGAAACACAATCCATGTTCTGTGACAGCCTGCTGACCGATGCCGATTGGCTAAAACAATACGCGTTGGACGCAGAAGGTAACCCAGTACCGGATGAGATCATCCAAGCGATGATCAACAGCCGCCAGCCATTCAAAGCGTACGAAGAGCGCAGCATTTTGGTTGTACCGTATTTTGAACGTGCGCTTTACCAATTAAGCGATGAAGAGCTGACGCCAGAACGCATCACTAAGCTGGCACGCGATTGTGAAAAGCAAATTCTTGGTTTGGAATGCAGCCCACGCCCATTGATGGCAATTCCACACCTTCTGTCTGATGAAGCAGCGTGTGCCTACCACGGTTACTTGCTAGCACACATGGCGGTTTACCAGACTCGCGCTTACTTCCTCGACAAGTTTGGCTACCTGACTGACAACCCAGAGATTGGTCCGCTACTGGCGAAACATTACTGGCATGCGGGTAACCACCTATCGCACAACGAGACTATCGTTAGCCTAACGGGTGAGGGCTTTAACGCTAAGTATCTAGCAGATGTGTGTAACCTATCGCCAGAACAAGCGTGGGAAGTTCAGCAGAAGAAAATTACCTCACTGCAAACTCGTGAACGTGCCCCAATGGCGTCTTTAAATGCCAGCATCAAAGTGGTGGATGGCAGCAAAGAGCTTGCAAGCAACTCAGTCTCAGACGAACAGATGTGTGAGCAGTTTGAGCGCTACATCCAAGAGACTTACGGTCGATAAGCCAAACCAAGAGCTGGGGGTATTATATACTCCTAGCTCTTTTTCTATCAGGGAAGCAACCATGTACAAAGATATCCTGACTTTCTGGTTTGAAGAACTGGAACCAAAAGACTGGTTTGTGAGTAACGCCGATGTCGATAAACAAATCGAAACCCGCTTTCTCACCACCTTAGAGCAAGCCGCTCAATCTGAATTGTTTGACTGGCGAGAGACGGTACAAGGTCGTCTGGCAGAGATCATCGTGCTCGACCAATTCTCTCGCAACGTTTACCGCAATACGCCAAAAGCGTTCGCTCAAGATGCTCTCGCGCTTGCCTTGGCACAAGAGGCAATTCGTCTAGGCTTAGACCAAGAATTGACCGACGTTGAACGCAGCTTTTTGTACATGCCATTTATGCACAGTGAATCTAAGCGAATTCATGAAGAGGCAGAGAAGCTGTTCAAAGCACTGGGGCGAGAATCGAACTACGAGTTCGAACTAAAGCATAAAGTGATCATCGATCGCTTTGGTCGCTACCCACACCGCAATGCGATTTTAGGCCGTGATAGCACCGTAGAAGAAGTGGAATTCTTACAGCAACCAGGTTCCAGATTTTAAGCAAGCACACCTGCCAACTAAAACGAACTATTGCACCATGCATAAAGCCTTTTGCTCTCTTAAGGCTTTGTGTATCGTACTTGCCTTATGCTGCTTGTTTAGCTCGAGCTCAACTTCAAATGACTCAATCCAAATATTAAGGTAACGCAATGATCACATGGCCTTGTTTGCTCAAACTCGATGGCGACGATGAACTGGTGTATTTAGCTTCACCAGAGCAGCTTAATGCAGAATGCCAAGCGTTGATTTGGGGTCAGGATGATATAGTGATTGATACGCAAGGTCATTGCTTTGCATTGAAAAATGGTGCTAATAACATGGTGGAATTGGACCTTTTGCCACAAACGTTGAACGTGCAAGAAGTGACAGAGCTGATTCAAAAACATGAGTTTGCCCAAGCACAGCGCTGCATCATCAAAATCCATTTTTTTTCTGTCCAACAAGCGGTTGAAGCATTGGCTGATTAAGGTCTAGAAAACTCAGTTACCGACACAGCATCATACCCACTGACTTCTTTTTCTCGCTGATTCTTAGTTGCACAGAAAAAGGGAAGCTACCGCGCCTCGGCCTTTGGATTCTTTAAAAAAACAGACTTTGCGATACTTCTAGCCAAAATAAGCTTGGTGATATTACTTCTGGCAATGTACCTTCCGTTATTGAGTTGAACGATAGGAATATCATGATAAATCTATCCCACTTAATCAAAAATGATATGAACCTGCTGATTTGTCTGTACGTCTTACTGCAAGAACGCAGCGTGAGCAGAACCGCAGAAAAGCTATTCTTATCTCAATCGGCCGTCAGTAAACAGCTTACTAAATTACGCCAAGAGTTTGATGACCCTTTATTCGAGCGAGAATCCAAAGGTTTATTGCCGACCCCAAAAGCGCTGGCATTAGAAAGCAAACTGCAACAAATCCTGATGCAAATTGATCAGCTTCGTGAACCTGAAGAGTTTGACCCAGAACGTTCGACTCGCGTTTTCAGTATCGATCTTATTGAAACCGCCTACTCCACGATTTACCCGCGTTTTCTGCCTCAAGCGTTGTCTAGTGCGCCAAAGATAACCATCAAAAGTGCAGATTGGAGTAACAGCAGCATTACTCGATTACAGAGAAGAGAGATCGATTTTGGTGTGGGCATCTTTGAGTTTGATGATCGTTCTAAAACCCATGTCGATACCATCCCTGACACTCTGAATTACGCAGAACTGATGCGTGACACTTCGGCGTGCATCTTGCGAAAAGGACACCCAGCATTAGAGGAAGAATGGAATCTCGACGCGTTCCTGAAGTACCGCCATATCCAAGTCATCACTGGCGGAGTGTCCAGCTGGTTATTACATGAGGTGCTCGACATACAACGCTTGCGCATCGACAACGCCGTCAATATGTCTGACATTTCCAGCGCGGTGAAACTGTGTGAGAAGAGCGACTTGATACTGACTTACCCTTACAAAAGCATCCGCGAGTTCGAAGGTAAATCGAACATTGTGATCAAACCGCTCCCAATAAAAATGGAACCAGGTGGGTTCTTCCTACTTTGGAACAAGCAACTCGACAATGACCCAAGCCACAAATGGCTAAGAGAGCTCATCGTCAGTCAGTCTTATGCCTAACTAAAATAAAACGAGTGATGCCCAAGAATTGATAATAACAAAAAATTATCAACTTAAAAATTATTGATAATTTCATGTAATCAAAATTTCTCCATATACTCACCTCCATCGAAACGAAACACGAATTAAACATCACAGTTTTTTGGAGCAGAATTATGAAAATGAATCACGTAGGCATCATGGTTGGCGATATGGACAAAGCAGTAGAGTTCTACACTAAAGCGCTTGGTCTTCGCATCGTAATGAACAACACAAAAGTTATCGAAGAGCGCGAATCAGCAATCGGTCGTATGTGTATCGCCGTATTCGGTGAAGGCTTCAAAGGCTTCAACATCGCTCACCTAGTGACGTCTGACGGCATCGGCGTTGAGCTATTTGAAATGAAAGAGCGTCAAGAGCGTCACGAAGTAGACTTCTCTCGCCTAGGCATCTTCCACTTCTGTCTACAAGTAGCGAAAGAGCAGTTCCCACAAACCATCAAACGTATTGAAGAGTTTGGCGGTAAAGCTCGCATGGACATCATGCGCTACCACCCAGAAGACGACAGCAAACAAGCTCAAATGATCTACATGGAAGACCCGTTTGGTAACCTATTCGAGCTTTACTCACACACTTACGAAGAAACTTACGCGTCTGATTACGAATAATTAAATGCTTAAGAATCAGAAAGGGTTGGCCTAGTGCCAACCCTTTTTTGTTTTGGATAGCTTTAATGAAACAACCCCTCCTAACCTCCCCTTGGTCTCAGCTTCGGCGTTCAAAATACATCGAGAGCAAAGGGAAGGAGCTGTCGGAGCGTGTTAAAGCGAGATTCCTGATGTCGCCTAGGCTCCTCGGAATGACGAGACAAATTGAGAGTGATTGAACCCGCCACTCCAAAGAAAACCCTCCCCCTTAGAAGCGGAACTTCAATGCCGAGCAAACCATGTCAATACAAGGGGGAGTTGGAGGGGGTTGTGAACACAGAACGGCAAACTAGCTAAACAAAACCAAAACAATCTTCAAACCGTGCATACAAAAAAGGCTTGGTATCATCCAAGCCTTTTGAATTTCACAATTACTTCGTCACGCGACATGCACTTTGGGATATCTCGTTGACGATCAAAATCGCTTCGTCACCTTTGGTGTGCAAAACTAGCATTTGGTCATCAGACATATATTTTGCGCCAGAGGCTGAACGAACTTGTTTGAGTTCAATCTCTCTCCCATCATCAACGGTGATCAGCGCTTTTTCCTGATCAAAGCTAGCAGCGAACTGATGGCCGTCGTCACACTGGTATTGATACTCCGGCGCGGTCGAGGCGCAACCACCAAGCGCAAGCAAACCACCTAATGTCAATGCGATTTTTGCCTGCTTAGCGATCATTCTTCAGGAGCCCAAACGCGAATGTTCACGTCCAAATCCGCTGGCGCGTAAACCACAACAGGAAGCTTGCTGTTGTAACGGTAAAGGTCGCGTGTTGGCATTTGAACGAAAGTCTCAACCTTCTCCATATCTTCAGGACAAGCCATAAGCGTAGAGATGCCACCCGCTGGAGAAGCGTCTACTTGGTAGTAAGTGTAGCCCCAGCCTTCTAGCGAATGCTCGCTTACACTGCCGCCAAGAGAAACACGGTTACAGTCTGTTTCCATCATTTTGCCTACCACAAGCTCAACGCGCTTATCTGCTTCGTTGCTTGCTGGGTCTACATAGAAAACGTGCTTCGTCATGTTCTCCATCTCTGGGAACATCTCTGCTGATGGGCGAGATACATCATTTGCTGAGTTCATTGCCGAACATCCGCTCAGTGCCAATGCACCTGCGGCCAACCAAACTGCTTTCATCGTTTTTTCCTTTTTCATATGGATAGGCATATTGTAATGGGGAATTCTGATTTAATGTGAGAGCACGGTAGGATTTAAGGCTGGCTCTCACAATTACGACGCTCTTAGCAAAATAAACGCGCGTAGTCATGCTGGCTCTGGCGATCAGCTTGCTGGTTTAGTGCGTATACTTTTCTCAATGCTCGAAAAAGGAACACGTCATGGCAAACCAGCGTAACCCCATTGAAATCAAAGCCCTCGACCATGTGGTATTGAGAACGGATAATCTCGATGGGATGCTCTGTTTCTATCGAGATCTATTGGGATGCCCTATCGAGCGGGAGTTGCCCGACTTAGGGCTTACACAGTTACGTGCTGGCACTGCCATCATTGATTTGGTGACGGTTGAAAGTGAACTCGGCAAGTTAGGTGGCAAATCGCCAAGCCAAGATGGACGCAACCTCGACCATTTCTGCCTGCAAATTGCGCCTTTTGAAGAGTCTGAGTTGCTTGAATATCTCCATCAACATAACGTCCACGTTGAAGAGTTTGCCGAACGATATGGCGCACAGGGCTTCGGTCGCTCCGTGTATTTAGAAGATCCAGAAGGCAATGTGGTCGAGCTTAAACCACAGAAATAACTCGTTGCTATTCCTAACTTTATCTCCTCATTTTATCGGCTAAAAACGGCTTCCAATTAAACCGTTTCGCCATTGATTACGTATGTGTGTTCCTAAGCTTAAATAGGCAACCCTGATTAGGAATACACCATGACACTCAGCGACGACGCACTATCCAGAATCATAGAAATGGCATGGGAAGACAGAACCCCGTTTGAAGCCATTGAGCATCAATTCGGCCTGAACGAAAATGGCGTTATCAGCCTGATGCGTCGTCACCTCAAACCCCGCAGTTTCAAGCTTTGGCGACAACGTGTAACTGGACGCAGCACCAAGCACTTAATACTGCGCTCACCAGACGTGAATAGAGGCTATTGCCCAACGCAGTACAAACAACGTTAAGCCTCTCGGCCAAGTTCAAGTGTTCTGTGCTTAAACCATAAAGTAAGGCGCACTGTCTCGCATGAATTCCGCCATAGAGGCAAGGTAGTCCCATGTTTCTCGGTAGGTGTGGCTCATGCATTGCGTGAAGGCTTGGCACAGTGACGGATCTTCTTCCAACCACTGGCTGACGTGTTGCGCCGTGTAGGAAACCTGCCTCACCTCATCATCTAAAATCTGCTGAATGGTCGGTCGCATCTCTTTCAAATACGGGATATCCGATTGGTCGATAAAACTCAGTTGAGAAACCAATAAACACCAAGAACGAAGTTCGACGGAGTGAGCACGGAAAAGGTGGATTTTAATGTCGTCGTAAAAGTTGCTCACATTGCTGAAATCACTCGACTTCTCTTCTTGATATACCTCGGTTTGGTAACCCGTTAATGGGATCAAACTGGCGTACATGGCTGAGTGGTTTCTGTCGTTTTGGCAGTGATGCATGATTTGCTGCTTCATTTCCCCTTGCGCATAACGATTGGCAATCATTTTGAGTCGCTCTGCGCCCTCTTCTTCGTTGATGGCATTGTGCAGCAAGTAATACGCCATGGTTTGTTTGCTCTGGAATATTTCTCCAGTGAGCTTGCCCATAGCTTGAGGTGTGAGTGAGGAATCGGAATGTAGGTAGCTTGCGATAGAGGCTTTGTACTCTTTAGAGGGCACAAAGTTATTGTCTTCTAGCAAGTTATAAAGGCTGGTCTGTAAACAGTTCATGTCACCTTCCTTGATGGTGCTGCATCGCAACACGTCATGCTTGACTACTAAGAAAGTGAGGTATTTATCAATACGCTCCTTAGAATGAGGTAGATTCAAGCGGAAGAGTAGAGTTTGGGAATGATTTCGGCTCGGAGCGGCTGGCCAGCGGCGAGGTTAGGACAACTCTTAATGCTTTCGTATGAATATCTAACGACCTCATTGGTTTATGAAGGATATATTTTGTTACAAAACAGTTAAATGATCACTTTATAAATGTTATGTGCCGAAAATAGACAGAACGAAATGCGGGGTGGTTAACCATTGGTTTTTAAAGGAAAGTGGCTTTGTAGCGCAATTTTTCTCGCCTACAAGTTTTAGAAAAGTGCCTAAAAGTAGTGTTTTAACTCTATAAAAACCGGACGGAGATCACCGTCCGGTTTGATCTCATTGAGCCTAATTTGAAGAGGATGAAGCGGTTACAGATGCTAGGGGGGTCATCTGCAACGCCCAAATCTTCTCGTTGTTAGTGACGAATTAGCCTTACTTGCCCACAAAGCCGTTGTACAACATGTAAAGGTGCGCAGCACTCCAAGAGAAGTTGTTTGCGCCCTGCACTGCACCCGTTTCAGGGTTGTAGTTTTCCTGAATTGGCGTTGTTTCTGTTAAGCCTTGTGCGTTCTTGAATAGCTTATCCACCATCTGACGCGCTTCCACACCGTAACCGTAGTTGTCCATACCACGTACGCCGAAGTAGAACTGATCGAGCCACACACGACCACGCCAGTAAATGTCAGGGCCGTAAGCTGGGTTATCCATCGACGCCGTGCCAAGTGGGATCATTGGTGAGTTAAACTTGCTGGTATCGAGCATGTTCTTCACTACTTTATCCGCGTGCTCTTGCGTTGCCGCGTTGTTGAATAGTGGAGACCAACCTTCTGGACCCATGCCGCGTTTCACCAACATTGGACCAGCACATTGGTTGCTCAAGCCACCAGGTACCACTTCGATGTCGTAGTAGAATCCGGTTGATTCATCGAACATACAGCGGTTGATGTACTCTTTGGTGTCTTCTGCTTTCTCTTTAAACTCAGCCGCTTTATCTGCTTTGCCCAGTACTTCTGCAATTTGCGATAGGAACAGGTTATCTGAGTACCAGTAAGACGCTTGGTCTACCGATTCTTGCATCAGCGAGTAGCCAGACAACTTGTTCGCTTCGTCAGTGTTCTCGTTGAACTTCACTTCCCAGTCTTTCTTCGCTAGAGCCAGTTTGTCCATGTTCTCTGGCGAATCATCACGGTAAGTCACCACCGAGCCATCTTCACCCATGGCCATGTCGTAGGTGTTGTCGAATCCATTGGTGTCGTGTGCGTAACGACCCATTTGATCAATCACTTTAGCTTCGTCTTGTGTCGGCAGTTCAGACATACCTTGTAGATTGTCGATGGTGTCGATAAAGCCAAATACACCCGCGTTGTCACGGCCAGATTCCCAACCCGCAGCTACTTTTGCAGGGATGCTCATCGCGGTGTAATCACCGGACGTTAGCAACTGGTTGTATTTCTCGATGCCAGTTTCTTTAATCCACTTGTCGGCATTCGCTTCGTCTTTGTACTGGAACTTCATGTCGTCTACAAACGCATCCGATCCCCAAGAACCATCATTCACATCATCTTCAAATACAGTGTGAATTGGGTCTTTTGCTGCACCGTATTCAGGGATACCGTTTTTGTTTGTATCGCGAGCACGTAGCCACCAATCGTGGAATGCCACCAACTTCGGATACATCTCTTCTAGCCACTGCTTCGCTTCTTCCGGACGGTTATGCTCGTCTTTCAGTGCGGTGTACACTTCCCATACTGCCCATGCAGCTAGAGATGGTTTGGTGTTGCGTTCGTTCCAGTTCAAACCGTCTGTAGCCAGTGGGAACACTTTTTTGTATTCCGCAGACATGCCTTCCCAACGTTCTGCTGGCAAGTTGTAAGTCACCACGTCAAGCAAGTAACCTTCGTCCCATGGGCGAACAGGATCGTCAGACTGAACTTGATATTGGAATACAGTACGAATGTTTTCCATCGCCACATCTGGGTTGAAGTGAGCCATTGCGTACGCTTGTTTCCATGTATCCCACGGCCAAGTCATGTTGCCAGAGAAGTAAGGTGCAGTTACCGATGGCGTTACTGTGTCGTGGTCAATGGCACCTGCTGCACCACGCCAGTTTGCGCTCAGTGTTTCCATCGCTTTTACTGCAACGAATTCATGCTCTTTTGAAGCGGCATCGTTGGTTAGACCGTTTTCTAGGTACTCTTCCCAACGCATTGCTGAATCGTGCATGTAGCCTTTCGGATCGGCCATCACGTCGTTTAACTTCGCAAACTCAGACGCTTGCTCTTCTGTGTTTTGCACGTGCGTGTAAGCCGTGTATAGCGTGATTTCTTCGCCATTACCCAGCTCTGCCGTTTGGACAAAGCCTTTCTTATCATCATCGATGGTAGACGTTTCTGGCTTGATAGAGCGTGTTACTTCAAACTTAGAATCGCCTGAAGTCAGTAAAGACCAAGAGTCGCGAACCGCACCAAAAGACACTTCTACGCCGTTTTCTGTCGCGGCGATTTCACGTGAGTAAGTAGGGTATGCATCTTCAACACTGCGAACGGTACTGTCGTTGTTTTTGTATAGTTCACCATCGTCAGCGCGGTAATCTTGCATCAACTCACCGTCCCATTCGCCTTGAAGAGCCAGCTTGTTCGGGTTCTTGATGGTGGTTTTAACAAGAGAGGTGCGGTCCGTCACAAAGCGCATTTCAAGTTCGGCAGTGATGCCGTTATCGCCCGTGTACTCTTGAATCAGTGCGCCTGGCTGCGAGTAAGCGTCTGTTAGCTCAAGCGGCATCGCTTCACCGTCAACCATCAGTGTTAGACGATCGAAACGTGCAGCCATGAATGACACGTATTCTTCCGTTAGCAACGCTGTACCACCTAGGGTGATTTCACCACCTTTGGTATCTAACGTGTGACCATGCCAAGAACCGTTATCGAACATAGGAATGTAGCGAAGATGACCACCATGAAGATCACGCAGTGCCACTGGCACACCTGCACGGTCAATGGTGTTGTGGAATTCAGCCGCTTTCAGTGGCGCTTCCACATTCGAGTCATTATCACTACTGTTGCATCCGCTAAGTGTTAGAGCAACCCCGACAGCAATCGCACATAAAGAAGTCTTAAAGTGCATGTTATATCCCTCATTTATTGGCTTTTGGTCCTGATCAGGCGAAAAAAGGTCGAGACGTGCCCTGCCGATTTTCGATGATGAAGATTCAGCCTTATTTATTTCACTTTTGGATTTGAGAAGAGATCGGTTAATTTGTCTCTTCTTCGTTTGACCTATTTAAATAACAGGTCATTAATTTTGGATAATAGTGGGTCTTTGATGCATTCATGATCAAACACACCCACTTAATATAAATTCTTTATTTTGTGATTAAATAGTCACTATTTTTCATTCGCCATCGAGATGGCTTTTAATAATTCACCGTCAATATTCGGAATCGTATCCGAAAGGAATATCTGATTGCCCGGCGTGTAAGTCATCAAGACGTTTCTCAGTCGCTTACTGCCTTCTCCGCTCTTGTTTTGCACATCAAACTCTATCAGTTTGTTGTACACCTCATTCGCCAGTTTCTCTTCCTGCTCTTCAGTGATAGCAATGCGTCCCATGCAAATCGGTGGTCGCACATCATGGCTAAACACTTCATCTCGAAAGCGCTTAGCAAACAAAGTATCGAGCTTGGAGCCTTCTTCGAAAATAAAACGACCTTGGTCTTTAAAGCGGTATTGGTCATCACCTTTTAGCTCGATGTAATCCATCATTTCCAATGCGCGGAAATAAAGGGTGATCGAGGTATGGGTCAACTGGTATTTACTCGCAATATCTTGCGGAGACCATTCCTTCCGACGTAATAAATACAAGAAATCAAACAGGTACGGATACTGGTGAAATATTTCACTGTTAATGTCGGTGATAAATTGCTCGTTTTCTTGTTGCAGCTGTTTACCACGCATGGACAATTCGACTAAGTCAGTATCTAAATGAGTGGCATACGAGAGTATTTTGTCCAACCCTAAAGACGTATTGTGTAACTGTCTCTTAATGGTTGATAGAGGAATCCCCATTCCAGCAGAGAGATCGGAATAACAAATCCCTTTCTCTTTAATTTTTTCTCGTAAAGCAGCAAGTAAATACGTTGCAGAATTATTCATCTAACAATGCCTGTTTTAATTTCTTCAGCATCCCTGATGATATATTCAAGAGAATCCTACTCTTGTGATACTGGTTCCAATTATTCCCAGCACTCTTTATCAATTAAATCGGTTTCAATGATGAGACTTTTACTTGTTGTTAACTGATCGAGTTTTACTCATTACGTTCACACTTTGACCAGCTATTTTAAGTCTTATCAGTATGGCGACGAGTATAATTGTTTTGATGCGTAAAATTAAGTTCACAAAGATTTTTAGTAAAAGTTTTCTCTCAGAAGGTTATTTTATTAGGTGAGAAGTATCAAAAAGTTGTACTCGGAGATTTATTATCGCGAGGGATCACAGAAAAATAGTGACTCACTGGTAATTTATTGAATCGATGACCAGTAAAAATCTTGTTATAAGGAGCAAGAAAGTTGGTTAAATTAACCGAGGTATTATTGAAGCGCCGTCATATTATACCCGTATTTTTCTAGCTTGCTCACATAATTTATTGGCTTGCCACCAAGGCTTATTTTTATATTCTTTTGCCACGTAAAAACTCTCTCCTGCCATCGGGGTTATCAGCTCAATGTGATCAGCTTGGCAATGTTCAATCAAGTCCTCAATGGGCTCATCCCATTTGTGCGTAAACAACTCATACGTTGCCCAGTGCACAGGTAGCAACTTCTTCGCTTGCAGATCTTTGAATGCTCGTACGGTGTGATGCGCTTGCATGTGTCCCCAGTTCTCAACCGGATAACCCTGGTTGCCTTTCACATCTGCTGCGACTTCCAAACAAGCGATATCAATCGGGCCACAGCGCTGAGCAATTTGTGCAAAGTGGCTATCGTACGCACTGTCGCCGCTGAAATAGAGGGTCTCTTGCTGACCTTTTACCACCCAAGATGCCCACAAGGTCGAATTCTTATCCAGATAAGTGCGCCCTGAGTTGTGATTAGCTGGCGTGCATATCAGCTCAACGTTGGCATAATGAACGCTCTCCCACCAATCAAATTCCACCACGTTATCAGGTTTAACGCCCCAACGAATCAGATGCTTACCGACACCTAACGGCACGTAAAATGTTACGGATTTATCAGAATAGTAACGTATGGTCGAAGCTTCGAGGTGATCGTAATGATCATGAGAGATCACGATAACATCCGGAATCGGCAAGCTATCACGTACGGCTGTATTGGGGATATTGCGCTCAAACCATGCCTTAGCAATCAAAGGCGACGCATAGTCGAATACAGGGTCAGTCAGAATGCGCACGCCATCGGTCTCAATCATCAAAGTGGAATGCCCTAGCCAAGTGACTCGCATCGCTTGCTGTCGCTGCTCAAACCGCGTCGGCTCTATCGATGAATAAGGCAACTGGTTATCGGGACTGAGCGGCGAACGTCCGCCCATGTAGGCCCAGCACATTTGCCAAAAAGACTGAGGGCTTGGCACGTTTGGCATCTTGTCTTTGACGCGTCCATGTTCAAATTGAGGTGAATGGTTAATGCGATGCGCCAACTGCGCGTAGTAAGTGTGAGGAGTAATCAGTGATTGCGTTGCGCGCTCACGAGCCAAGTACGTGTTTTTAAGTGTCGTTTCAGACATGTCCTATCTACGTCTTGTTCACTAAACTATGGTTTTAGTTAAGCCTGCTTGTATGTCTTTTTCATGACCAAAATAGGGCGTAAGATGAAGATTAGGTTTCAGAGAAGTATTTCTGTCCTTTATCGGTCTTGATAAGGAAGAGAGAAGGAGAAAAGTTATGGTGACCTGCAGCCAATACGATTTTATTGAAATCGCCTGTATGTTTAATCTGCCCGTGGAAATCACCCTCAAAAACGGTGAGAAACATCAAGGCAGCGCATTTGATACGGGCTACGATATTGAACGACAAGAGTGCTTATTTTTGGATATCGATGGCGAGCACATTTCGTTCCTAACCGAGCAATTGATTGCGATGAGAGCGCTCAAAGACAACCCGCATTTCAGTGAAGTGACCTTCGGTTAACTGCTCGAAAACCGATAGAAACGTCAGACATAAAAAAGCGCCCTTAACTGGCTGAGTTAAGGGCGCTTTTGTTTAGCTTTAGAGGTTTACCTTGAGCGGATAAATATCAGCATCGGCATCATGATAACGAACATCACCCCGACCAACTGGAAGGTGTGCACAAAGGCCACCATTTGCGATTGTTGATGGAGCATGTTCTGGTATTGCTCCAACGCCGCAGGATCGGTAATCGACAATCCCTGTTTCGCAGCCCAGTCATGCAACACTGGGTTATAAGGGTTAAAGCCTTCTCCCAAAGCGTGCCATTGCTGTTGGCTGTCGCGGTATTGGTATGTAGTCGCAATCGAGATACCAAACGAACTACCAATGGTGCGGAACAGGTTAAAAATACTCGCCCCTGCCACCGACTGCTCTTTTGGCAATGTCATATACGCCAGTGTCGATAAGGTCGAGAAGGTCAAACCTAAGCCCATACCTTGAATCATACTTGGCATCACGATCCAGAAGGTATCGATTTCCATGGAGTACAAGGTCATGAGGTAACTACCAATACCGATACAGGTTAGGCCAAAGACAATCTTCAACCTTGGATCGAATTGTGGGTTAATCACAATCACCAATATCAGCATACAGGCAGACGCCAGCCCCCGTGGTGCCATTAACATACCCGTAGTGGATACCGGGTAGTTCAATAAGCTTTCGAGCAACATTGGTTGTTGAGTGGTCAAGCCGAACATGGCCATCGACACCACCGCCATCATCAAGGAGGAGACCATGAGGTTTTTGTCCTTGAGGAGCCACAGAGGCGCAATGGGGCTCTTGGTCTTCCAACTGCGGTAGATCCACATGATTAAGCCCATGATCGCCAGCAGCACTGCGGTTTGGATAATGCGAGAGTTGAACCAGTCTTCGTCGTTACCTTTGTCGAGCACGAACTGCAACGCACCGACCCCGAGGGCCATATAACCAATGATCCACCAGTCGAAGTTTGGTTTGGATTTGTTGCTGATGTGGATGTAGCGATAAATCAGCGCAGTACACACCAAGCCAAATGGCAAGTTGACGTAGAAGATCCAACGCCAGTTGATGTTATCGGTAATCACACCGCCCACTACCGGGCCTAAAATCGGACCAAGCAAGATACCGATGGAGAAGATCGCCATCGCCTTGCCTTTTTGCTCGGAAGGGTAAATCTGAACCAATGTAGATTGCGCCAGTGGAATAACCGAGGCACCAAACGCACCTTGGATAATACGGAACACCACCATCTCTTCGAGTGAACCCGCTTGCCCACAGAAAGCACTGGCAATCACAAAGCCGATGACTGCCACCAGCATGACTTTGCGCTCACCAAATCGCGATACCCAGAAACTGGTCATCGGAATGAAGATCGCCTCAGCCATACTGTAGCCAGTTAGCACCCATGTGATTTGGTCTGCCGTTGCGCCCAACGCGCCCATCATGTGTGAAAGCGACACGTTAGCAACGGTCATGTCTATCAGCACCATGATGGCCGAAAGCATCACGGCGACGGTGGCTATTCCCCGTTTGTCGGCCGTAATCTCGTTACTCATTGTGCGTTACTTTTCAGATCAACAGTCACTTCAGAACTTGCACCCACACGTAATTGTGGCGCACCTTCGGGTACTTCAAGCGTCAAACGCACAGGGAAACGTTGTTTGATTTTCACCCAGTTACCGGTTGCGTTTTCTGGTGGCATTAGAGAGAAAGATGTACCACTTGCTGGCGACAGTTCTTCCACTTTCGCATCCCAAACTACGTCTGGGTACATGTCGATCACGACTTCAGCGTGCATGCCTGCTTTGATGTGTGTTAGGTCAGTTTCTTTAAAGTTTGCGCGTACCCAGTAGCTGTCTTTCACAATCACAGGGAACAGTGTTTGGCCAATGCCGACAATAGAACCAGTATGTGTGTTGATTTCACCCGCGATACCATCGACAGGAGAAGTGATGTCGGTGTAGCTAAGGTTCAATTCAGCTTGTGCAAGTTGCGCCGCCGCTTGTTGAACAACCGCTGCTTCTGCGCCTTCTTCACCGCGGTTTGCGATTGCTTTTTCAACCGTCGCACGTGCTTGTTCTAAGCTTGCTTGAGCGTTAGCGAGTTTGTTTTTCGCAGTATCCAAATCTTGGTCAGACGCTAATTTGCGTTTCACTAGCGAATTAGTACGTTTGTACTCCAACTGCGCTTCGGTCAGGTTCGAGCGTGCAGCGTCCAAGCCTGCCACTGCTTCGGTCACTTGTTTGTCAGCCACATCATGCTGTTGTACCGCCAATTGATAAGCCGCTTTGGCTTGTTTGACGGCAAGCAGATAGGGACGAGAATCAATCTTTAATAGCAGGTCGCCTTTGTTCACTACTTGGAAATCTTTGGCTTCTACTGAGATGACTTGACCTTGAACCTGAGGAGCGACAGACAGGATTTTAGCTCTTACATAGGCATCTTCCGTGCTCGGGTGACTGTCGGAATATTGCCAAGACCAGTACATCGCACCGAAGGCGATAGCACAAACGAGAAGGAAAAGGATTTTGGTCAGTTTGGATTTCGAAGAGGATTTCTTCGCGATATCGTCGCTCATTTATATTGTCCAAGTGTTCAATTATGTGATCAGTGTAGGATTTTTCAGCTTCTGAACAACAAGATGATCTGAAAGGTTAAGTTCCGATTTTGAGCGTTGATCATTTGTTCAAATGATGCGCAAAGACATTCACTCTCCAATCGTGCATAAAGTATAGAAGAGAGAAACCCAATGGGGTGCGATAGACAGAGTAGAAATGGTTCAGTAATAACAGACAAAAAAAGAGGGGCAATCCCCGCAACTGCCCCTAAAAGTCATGCCAATAATCTTATTGTTCTTTTACTACTGCTTTTACTTAGAACTTGTAACCGCCGCTGATCATGAATACCCAAGGGTTGATTTCAACGTCAGTTTTTTGCTTCGCGCCCCCCGCTTTGTAGGTCGCTTCTGTTTCAATGTTTGCGTACCACGCCGATGCGTTTAGGAACCATTTATCGTTGATCATGTAGTCCACACCAACGTTTGCAGCTAGACCGAATGAATCATCCAATTTCAGATCAGAAAGACCTGCACCTTTACCTGTACTGTTAAAGCCTTCATCGAAGAAGATGGTGTAGTTTAGACCAGCACCCACGTACGGGCGGAATTTGCTTTGTGAGTCACCAAAATAGTATTGAACCATTACTGTAGGTGGCAAGTGTTTGGTCTCACCGATATCACCAAGACCAAGTAGGTCAGTCGAAATATCATGGCTAAATGGTGTTGCAGCTAGAACCTCTAAGCTGATGTTGTCGGTGAACATGTAACCAAACGTCAAACCCAGCTGGGTGTTTGAATCCACTTTAAGCTCTTCTTGAGAGCCCAAGATCTTGTCACTGCTGTCGTTTGGTACAACCGATGCCGCACCAACACGTAGAATAAAGTCACCTTCACTGTGAGCGAAAACACTTGGAGACACTAACGCGGCAACCACTGCTAAACTGCTGATTGTTTTTTTCATTGTTATTTCCTTTGTAGGGCTTAATAGTTCTTATATTCTTGAGCTGCGCGCAATCTAGCACATAGAAACCCTACTATTTTGATGGAAATCAATTTGTGAAAAATATAGCTTTTCCGTATACAAAAACGCCATTTTGATCAACAAATTATGCAAATAGGACACAATCCTGTAATGCAAACTGTGCGTGTGAGAAGCGTGCGTCGCAGTTCTCATTCCGCTTCCTCTGTACGCCTCTGCATTCAACAAAACTTTTTTCTCGATATGCTCGGATTATTTTCAAAAGATACCCACTTTAAATCGCCAATTTGACCGCTTAAATTGGCGATTTTCGGCCTTTGTAAACCACTGAAATACAACAAGTTATATTTCTGGAAAATCAGTCACTTAGGGTGTTAGTCTGCTTCCAACCGAACAAAGAAAAGATAAAAAGCCATGATTAAGACCGATCTCACTTTCGAACAGGAAGACTTTTCTCACCAAGATTTGCAAAACGCCACCTTTGAAAACTGCCGCTTTTATCAGTGCAATTTCGACCATGCCAATCTGAGTGATGCAAAGTTTATTGATTGCCGCTTTATCCAATCGAGCGACATAGAAGGCTGCAGTTTCCGTTATGCAAAACTCAAAGACGCCAGCTTTAATAACTGCATTTTGGCCATGTCTCAGTTCAATGGTGCAGACTGCGTCGGCATCGAACTGCGCAAGTGTGATTTGAAAGGCGCAAACTTTCAAAGTGCCAACTTTGCTAATCGCGTCAGCAATACGGTTTTCTTTTGTATCGCCTACATTACGGGCTGCAACTTGGCTTACACCAATTTTGAACACGCACTACTAGAGAAATGTGATCTGTTTGAAAACCGATGGAACGGCGCCAGTTTGATGGGCGCGAGCTTTAAAGGCTCTGACTTATCGAGAGGAGAATTCAGTCGAGAACAATGGGGCAGCTTTAATATAGAAGAGAGCGATCTTACCCACGTCGATTTAGAAGGCTTGGACATTCGCCGCGTCTCTTTATACGGTGTTAAGATCTGCGACTGGCAGCAAGAACAACTGCTCGCACCATTTGGACTGATCGTTATTTAGGAAGCATTATGAATCTGTTTAAAGACCTACCCAGTGATCTGAGTGAAGAAGTGTTCGAAGATTTACTCACACATAAACAACTGCGCATCGAGCGTATTGTCTCAAAAGGGCAAACCACGCCAGAGGGCGAATGGTACGATCAAGAAGAACATGAGTGGGTGTTGGTGCTGCAAGGTGCAGGCGAACTGACTTATGAAGATGGATCGGTAAAACGTTTAGAAGCCGGTGACCATATCAACATTCCGGCGCATACAAAGCATCGCGTCAGTTGGACAGCCCCAGAACAAGAGACAATTTGGTTGGCAGTTTTTTATCAATAACCATCTATCATTTTAGAAATAAAAAAGGGGAAGGTATGCTCACCATTCCCCAAAAAGATACAAGTGGAATCGCTCTAGACTTGTATCAAAGCAGCCCCGATAAGAGCCTTCCTAGCTATTTTTTTCTTTTGACGTTGTTGTTTCCTTTTCATGCTTGTAACCCATGGTGCGGATGTGCTCTCCGTGAATGGTGTTCTTCATCAACTCCCAAAGCGCCGCAAGAAAGCGCTTGTGCATCGCATGGTGGCGAATGTATTTCACGTGAATAAATAAATAGATCATTACGAACACAAGCACGGCGATGGTCACACCATAAGCTTCATAAACACTGAGTAAGTTCATTACTATTACCCTTCTTTAACTAAACAATTCATCCACTTTCGACTGCGAAATCGGTGTAAACACGCCGCCCACTTAAACAGCGTCTCTAAAAAGAACATCGCGAACACGACCGGTGCAGAAAAGCTGAACACAAGAGCACCAAGAGCCGCTAATGGAATACCAAACAACCATTGAGTGCATAAGTCTTGGTAAAGGCAAAATTTAACATCCCCACCAGCTCGCAATACACCAACGACCATTAGCGTAGGCAAAGAACGCAACAAAATACCGACACACAAAATCATGTAAAACTGCTCTGCCATTCGTCTTGTTTCTGCAGATAACGCCGTAAACAGGTCTAACACCGAGGATTGCAGGAACCACAAAGAAATCGACACAACCAGAGTCACACCAATGGCAATAACAGTAAATCCTTTCGCTTGGGCATAGGCTAGTTCAGGCTTATTCGCTCCAAGTTGATTCCCAACGATGACGGCAGAAGCATTCGCAATACCCGTCAAAAAACTGAGAGAAAAAGCCTCTATCGGTGTAATCACAGAAAGCACCACCAAGCCTGCCTCTCCGGTTTGCCCCATAATGGCGGTATAAGCAAACAAACCACCTGACCACGCTAAGAAATTAAGTGTTGTCGGGGTTGATAAAGCGAAAAACGATCGAACATAGCGCCACTGAACTGCATCTTTGAGTGCTTGAGTGCCAAATCTTAGAGGATGCGCCTTAACCTTTAAGAACACATAAATCACCGCCACTTCCAGCATGGAGCTCAGGACCGTTGCTATCGCAGCACCTTTTAAGCCAAGCTGAGGAAAACCTAGGTGACCAAAAATCAGCACCCAGTTAAACAACACATTTAACGCAATGCCGAGGCCACTAAACCAGGTACTTAACGCAGCTTGGTGCATGGCTCGTAAACCAGCAGCAACACTACCGACAAAGGCGACAGCGATCAGGCTCCAACTCGATACCTGCAAGTACTGATGGCCCAACGCGATGATTTCCGGCGATTTAGTCGACAGCCCAATGATGTCATCACCATAAAAGTGAAAAGCAAACAATGGGATGAACGACGCCAATGTCGCCATTATCCAAGTCAATGCAGTACTTCGTGTCACTCCCTTCTGGTCTTTGGCTCCAAAATATTGCGCGGTCAGCATCGCTCCACCTGTGGTGACACCAGCTAAAAATATTGTTGCCACAAATAGTGCGCGACTCGCAACACCAATTGCTGCGATATTCTGCTCCGTTAGCTGCCCAATCATCACAAGGTCAATCAAGCTCTTACTTGAAAACAAAATGGTTTGCAGCGTAACGGGAATCGCCACCGTTAAGATGGCCTTAAACAAATCCACGCTGAACATCGAAGGCCGCTCTTTAGATTGAGACACAGAGGTTAGTGACATATCACTCGCAAAAATCATGATGAAATTTGCGTCAATTATGGGAGGAAAACTACTATCCTAAAAACCACTTATGTTGGGGTTTTACGTTCATAATAAGGAAGTCAGTTGCACTCACTCGATCAAATTTACGCCTTTGTTTCTGTTTTCGAGCACCACTCTTACAGCGCCGCTGGACGAAACTTACATAAAGATAGAACCACAGTACGTGAACTCGTTAAAGCGTATGAAGACGTATTAGGGTTTGAGCTTTTCACTATCGCAGGACGTAAAGTCAACCCAACCGAACGAGCGGTTCAGCTCTACCCTCAAGCAAAGTTAGTCCTTCGACAAAACGAAAAGTTACTCGAGTTCGGCAGTGCCATGTTTATGGAACCGAAAACCCAACTCCGGCTAGGATATGACATCGATTTTCCCGTTGAATTGATTGCAGAACTTGAGCGCCGATGCCTCGCTCAGTTCCCTCAGGTACGAGTTCAATGGATCGAAACGCATCGAGATGCTGCATTAAAGCTAGTCTCTGAGCGTGATTTAGATTTGGCTATCTTACCTGCTGTGGGAGGAGTCTCTCCTAAATACCCGCTTATCTTTAAGCACTTGGGCTACATCAGTTACGGATTATATGTCGGGGAGCAAAGCAAGCTTGCGAACAAAGCAGAGTTCACAATTGAAGATGCGCAATTAGAGGTTCAGTACCTGTCGAGTAACAACATGAACAGTGATGGGATGATACAGCCATTCTCATCTCATACCCGTGTTGTCAGCAGCCACACGTTAATGGTCAAAATGCTCCAAAATGAAGGCTGGGCACTACTGCCTTTACCCCTTGGGGAGTACTACGTACAGAAGCAGGCACTAAAAAAAATGCCAACCCCGCTGCTTGCGAATGATGTAAAAATGCCATTTAGCCTGTTTCATGCCATCGGAATGGATCAAGAGACAACCACACAAGCGCTAGTAGAATGGTGCACAAAATTAGCAAAGGACTATTTTCGATAGAAAAACGGGGGAAAGAAACCCTAACTTTCCCCATGTGCGCAATAAAGGGTCTAGGTGAGGCGCAAAAGAAATTGAAGTCATGACTCCGAGCCAGTCTCCCAACCGTTACTCAGAAATGAACCTAGTCATCACTTCAATATTCATAAGATAAAAACGTGTTATTGGAGTGAGAGTGTGTTTTGCTTGCGGTTGTATTCGAATCGATGGCTTTGCTCAACGCTGTCTTTGACTTCTAGCCCTTCTAGCGTCGTTGTGCCCCTCTCCAGTCGAACTTGATCACTGTTCAAGTCCACTATCAGCTCATCATATTGGCTTTTTTCACCATTATCGTCGTACTGCAAACGCACCTTGTACGTGCCTTTGCTTGCATCATATTCAGCTTGATAACCTTGGTTGAATGCCTCAATCGCAATGCCTTCTGGATACACCACCATGTCAATACGCGTTGGTGCTTCGGTGAACTTATAGGTTGAGATACCAAAACGGGTTTCGATGATGTCCACTTCATAAAAGAAGTGTTCTATCTCGTTTGATGAGCTGACCATCACCATTTCAGGTGTGAGCCGCATCAAGTGAAACTCAAAAATCAGAGAGGTTTTGTTGTCACCAACATTCGGGACTAATGCTTCTAACTCCGCAAGGGTACTCACATTAAAGTCATGCAAAATGTTTAACGAAAGTTGATCGAGCGTATAAGTCACTTTGCGAGACAAGTTTTCAGCCTCAAAACCCAGTAAGTCATCGCTGATGGTGTCGGTAATCGAACGATGCAGCAGATCGATACCGTCCACCTCATAGTTCGCACTGTGATCTACAAACTTAGGCACAGAGTCTGTCGTTATTCCTTCGCCACCACAGCCACTCAGTGCAAACATCACCGCAATACTCGCTATTGCTTTATGCATCTATACACGCTCCTTTTCCAAGACGGCGGCAGTGTAACGATTGCGGCAACGAGTTGATGTAAGCGTATGTAAGACGGGCTGATTATTACAACCAAGTAAAAGTCATTTGAATTTTTATGGGATTATCATTTTATTCAACACCAATATACTAGCCCCATTCCAAATTAACCGATGACGAACGATAACAATGAGCTGGTTTTTCTTACTTTTAGGCGTGGGCGCAGAAGCCCTTTCACACGTTGCACTCAAAGCCACCGATGGCTTTAGCAAACCGCTGCCTGCAACCCTTGTCTTGATTGGCCACTTAGCTGCCTTTGTTTGTTTGGCGCAGGCGATGAAAGGTGGCATGCCTGTTGGCATTGTTCACGCCCTTTGGGCAGGTTTGGCAATTGTATCGGTGACTTTAATCTCGCAATTGGTTTACCGCCAACACATGGATACTAGCCTTTGGATTGGCATGGCACTTATCGCAGCGGGTGTGATGGTGATAAACTTCTCTCACGGACACGCACACTAAACCATAAGGCAGCGGATTGTCAGATAGCCAAAAGCCCTCTCTCGCACTGTTTGATTTTGATGGCACCATCACCGATGAGGATATGTTTAGCGCCTTCCTCCACTATTCTGTTTTTGGCCTGCGCAAGTGGGTCGGAAACGTTATGATTCTGCCGTTCTATGCACTCTACAAGGCAGGCGTCATTCCTGCTAAGCGAATGCGCCCTATCGCCAGTTTCATCGCCTTTGCAGGAAGAAAAACGCGAGACGTTGAAGCGTTAGGAGCCCAGTTTGCAAAAGAGGTGATTACAAAACACATTCGCCCAGAAGCCCGAGCGAAACTGGAATGGCACCAAGCGCGAGGCGACACCATTGTTGTTGTATCAGCATCACTTAACGCCTACTTAAAACCATGGAGCCAAATGCACAGCTACCAATTACTTTGTAGTGAGTTACTCGGCGAAAGTGAACGCATTAGTGGTCGTTACCAAAGCGGCGATTGCAGTTTGGAAAGAAAGGTCGAGTGTGTTCAACGTGCTTATGACTTGAGCCAATACGACACGATTTATGCTTACGGCGATACCCACGAAGACATTCCGATGCTCAAATTGGCTAGCCATGCGATGATGAATTGGCAACCTTGGCAAAGAGAAAACAGCCTGAATTAAAACAGAAAACCCTTCTCAATTGAGAAGGGTTTTGCGTATTTGGAACGAGTAGAGCTTAACGCCAAACACCCCATTCACCTGTGGTTCCCGGCTCTTCGCCAGTTGTCCACCACTGCGCAGTCCATTCACGACCATTGTGCGTCACGACATCACCTTGGTTGTACACCGCGTCTTTGCTCCAAAGGTTGGTCGGCTCAACTGGTGGCGTGGTATCACCTTTAATCAATGACAATGCGTAGCTAAAGTTAGCGTTTGGAGCCAACACTTGGTTCGCGTAGATGTTGTTGGTATCGAACATGTAGTGGTTCATTGCTTCGTGCCAAATACCCACATACCAATCGCCCGTTTGCTGAGAGTTAAATTGGTCGGCTAACTCCGCTGCCCACGTTGTCGTGTTGTTTGCACTGATTGCTAGTGACAGATCGACGATCTCGCTGCCCGTTGCATTAAACGTACGGAATCGTACCGTGTCTCCCGCCTCTACCGGGCCAAAGCCTTGTGGGACAAAGTAGCCCAGAGCGGTCAGGTTGTTTGCTGGATCTGTTGGGTCAACCGGGTCGGTAGGAGGCGTTGTACCATTGCCATTCAAAGTAATATCACTACAGTTGTAGAAGCCCTCACCTGCTACATCAATACGTTGCCAACGAGTATAGAGAATCGCATCGCCTGAACGATCTGCCGGGAAGGTTACCTGCATGCGGTAGCGCTTTTCTGCATCCACATAAACGTCACCAGCCGTATCGATCAGTTCTAAATCGTCCCAAGTAAGAGGTTGCGTGTCGTCATAAGTTGGCTTGGAAAGGTAGAACTCCCAATAAGAAGGGTTATGTGGAGCTTTGCCATAGAACACCAATTTAATTTGGTTGTTGGCGTCTGGGGTGACATGGGTACGCTGCCAATTTGGCGATGGAATGTTTAGACCTTTTTTCGCCGCATCGCCTGCAGAACACAGCTCTCCATCACGAACGATTGCTTGTACATGTGCCATATCACGATAATTTGGTACGTTAGCCGCCACTTCACTGCGCTGAACAAATGGGTATGCCCCCGACTCGTCATAAGCAGCCTGACACGCTTGGTTTGGAATTTCATTGGTCCAAAAGCCACCGTCTAAATAACAGGTATTTTGACGTGCGCTTGGAAACTCGACCCAGCCGTGGGCATTAACATTAAATGAGCTTAACGCTGCAATCGCGCCCAAGCTCACTAGGGGAAGGGTTACGTATGATTTCATCATTCATCCTTAAATTTTCTATCACGCTGCTCGCGAACCAAGCAACGACGTAGAAAAACTAGCAGGATGCGATTATTTAGAAGGTGAGAATAAATGCTGGAATTGTCAGATTGTAGCCTGCTTTCCAGCATTTTATGTGGACTGCAGTCATACTCGACTCACTCTTTCGAGTCACTTCAAATTGATGTGCTACAACACAATGTTCCCTATAGCGGTTATCGTTCATCTTTTGGTGTGTCCATCACCACCATGGTCGTGATTGCTTTGACATGTTCGCATTCACCAAGAACATCGGCATGAAACGCTTTGTATGCCGCAAGGTCTTGAGTTTCGACACGCAACAAATATTCATTTGCCCCTGTGATGTTATGGCATTCCACCACCTCATCAACAAAACGTACATGATCTTCAAAACCGAGCTGCGCTTGCTTTGAGTGCGACGCTAAACCTATCGACACATAAGCGACAAAACCAACGCCCATTTGCTGATTGTCCAACACTGCGCGATAGCCTTTGATAGTTCCTTTGCGTTCGAGGTCTTGTACGCGGCGCAAAGTAGCAGACGGCGACAATCCAACGCGCTCAGACAGCTCTACATTGGAGATTCTTCCGTCCGATTTCAGTGCTTGCAATATTCTTTCGTCAAATCTATCCATAATGTTCTTTTGTTGTTTAAGCGAAGCATTTTCATCAAATAAAAGCACAAAATTGATGACACTTCTACCTATCATTGTGTTTGACCGGTCAGAAAACGTAACCCCTTGCCCATCACTTTGTGGCAAACATATTTGTAGGAACACACTATGGAATACTCTCAACTTGGTGCACTCGCGCTGTTTGCGTTTGTCTCGACCTTCACTCCGGGTCCAAACAACATCATGCTCATGACATCTGGCGCCAATGTCGGCTTTAAACGCACTATCCCCCATATGCTGGGGATTACCCTCGGCTTTGGCGCAATGCTGATCTTAGTTGGCATTGGCTTGATGAGCTTGTTCCATGCTTACCCGATCACGCATAGCATTCTTAAGGTATTGAGTCTGACTTACTTGCTGTACCTAACATATAAAATTGCCACCAGCAGTAAAACGGAAGTCAACGATGATTACCGCCCAATGAGCTTTTTAGGTGCAGTAGCATTTCAATGGGTCAACCCGAAAGGTTGGTCAATGGCATTAACCGCAATCACGGTATACAGCAGTGGTGGCTCTTGGCTAGAACTGGCATTCATCGCGGGTATTTTTTGCCTCGCGAATCTGCCTTCCGTGACCTTTTGGACCGCTGCTGGTATCCAGCTTCAGCGCTGGCTTACTACCTCCAAACGAGTGAAAGGATTCAACTATGGCATGGCAGCACTTTTGCTTTTGTCGACTATCCCAATGATATAAATGACAAAACAGCGAAAGATAAGTGTGACTTATGCCAAATTTCGACTAGTCCCTTGTTCGGTAAGTACAAAAAACCGCCACTTCCACGGATGGATTGGGTCATAGTAGCAACAGCAGTGACTAAAACATGAAAACTTAATAAGCATCGCCTGAGCTAAGTAAGTTAGTGATTAGGCACACTTCGTCACTGCTTTGTCACGGCGCTGTATTTTGCCGCGACAATCGATTCACTCTGACCGACAAGCATGATGCTGACAGGTCTGTCACACAAGGAGCGTTACACAATGCGTACTCGCAAGCTCATTCTTGCTACCGCTTTTGGCTTACTCGTTTCGGGTTGTAGCCAAACCTCGACCAACACGACCGCAGAGGTCATTCCGCCAGAATATCCGGTGGAATATTTCTTCCGAAATTCAGAGGTATCGAGCTACCAAATCTCCCCAGCTGGCGATTACATTTCGATGATGAAACCGTGGCAAGATCGTAAAAATGTCTTTGTTCATCCCGTGGGCAAAGCCGATCAAGTCAAGCGCATCACATCCATTGCCGATCGCGACATCGCTTACTACTACTGGGTTGGTGATGACACCATCATCTACTCTCGCGATACAGGTGGTGATGAAAACTTCTATCTCGTTACGGTGAACGTAAAAACGGGCGAAGAGAAAACCATCACACCAACATCCGATGTCGTGGCTTATGTTATCGACACCTTAGACAGTCAGCCTGACGACATTCTTATCACGACTAACGAGCGTAACCGACAAGTGTTTGATGTTTATCGTCATAACTTAAAAACCGGTGAAAACACGCTGGTTGCGCAAAACCCAGGCAACGTGCGTTATTGGGGTACGGACCACGATGGTAACATTCGTGTGATTTCGACTTCAGACGGCGTAAACACTGCAGTCCTCTATCGTGACACTGTGGATGAAGAGTTCCGTCCATTAAAGAACCTCACCTTCAAAGAAGACTTCTCGCCAATCTCATTTACACCAGATAACAAGAACTTGTATGTAGCCTCTCGTATTACCCGCGATAAATCCGCGATTATTGAATACGATGTGAAGGCAAATAAAGAAGTGCGCGAGATCTTCTCTCATCCAGAGGTGGACGTCACAAATGCGAGTTACTCAAACGCACTGAACAAGCTCACGACGATCTCTTATGTAACGGACAAACGTCAGTACCATTTCCTTGATAAAGGTTATGAAGAGACTTTTGAGCGTCTGCAAGAAAAGCTTCCGGGCGTTGAAATCTCGGTGAACAACACCACTCGCGACGAGAGAAAAATGATTGTCGTGACCTACAGCGACACCGACCGTCCAAATTACTACTACTACGATCGCGATTCAGACCAACTTGAGAAGTTAGCTGCAAACGCACCTTGGCATAAACCAGAAGACATGGCAGAAATGAAGCCTATCACTTACGCCGCTCGTGATGGCTTAACCATTCATGGTTATCTGACATTGCCAAAAGGTCGTGAAGCAAAAGATTTACCACTATTGGTATTGCCACACGGCGGTCCTTGGGCGCGTGACCATTGGGGCTTCCAACCAGAAGTTCAGCTTTTTGCCAATCGTGGTATCGCAGTACTGCAGATGAACTTCCGTGGCTCAACAGGTTATGGCCGTGAGTTTTGGGAAAAGTCGTTCAAGCAATGGGGTCAGTCGATGCAAGACGACATCACGGACGGCGTAAAATGGGCGATTGACCAAGGTTACGCACAAGATGGCGAAGTGTGTATCTACGGCGCATCTTACGGTGGTTACGCGACATTGGCCGGTGTGACGTTTACGCCAGACCTATACAAATGTGGCATCGACTACGTTGGCGTATCTAACTTGTTCACCTTCATGGATTCTATCCCACCATACTGGGCACCTTTCCTAGCCATGCTGCATGAGCAAGTGGGCAATCCGGAAGATCCAGAAGATGCGAAAATGATGAAAGCTTACTCACCGGTGTTCCACGTAGACCAAATCAAAGCACCACTGTTGGTTCTGCAAGGCGCGAAAGACCCACGAGTGGTGAAGAGTGAATCAGACCAAATCGTTAATGCTCTGCGCGACCGCGGCGTTGAGGTGGAGTACATCGTTAAGGAGAACGAAGGTCACGGCTTCCGTTCACTAGAAAACCGTCTCGATGGTTACCAAGCGATGGATCGATTCCTGAAGACGCATTTGTTAGAACAAACGCAGTAAACAAGCTCCATTCTTCTATTAAGGGCACTTCGGTGCCCTTTTTTATTGTCCAGTCACTATCTTATAAAGCGGGACGACGAAGTGTTCATTTGAGCGAGGCGTACCGAAATTAAATCGCCGATTCTCAGATCAGAGTGTAAATTTAGATAAAGACACTATCTGCCTTATTGAGATGCTGTTAATCTTAGATGAGAAAGAGAATAGTTATCAAACGTAGTGAAATGTGAATTAAAATGAAAAAGAAACCACAACCAAAAAGCCTCGTTGTCATCAACACACAAGCCGTCACACCAAACATGCAGCGCATTACCCTGCAAGGTGACGCGCTAGGCAACTTCCCACAAGATTGCGAAGGCAGCTACATCAAGCTGTTGTTCAATGAAACCGGCGGCACCGATATTCAAGGTTTCTCAGAAGACAACCGCCCTGTCATGCGTACTTACACCATTCGTCGCTTCGACCCGCAAGCATGCACGATTGAAGTCGATTTCGTACGTCACATCACCAAAGACCTACAATGTGGCTTTGCCGCGCGTTGGGCAATGTCTGCCAAAGAAGGCGACACCATTAACATCGCTGGTCCTGGCAGCATCTCGAACCTAAATACAGAAGCAGATTGGTTCTTTATGGCGGCGGACATGACTGCACTGCCTGCGCTGTCTGCAAAGATTCGCACTCTGCCAGAGGATGCAACAGGCTATGCGGTGATCAGTGTAATCTCTGAAGCGGATATCCAAGCTCTCGAAGCACCAGCAGGTATGGAAATCCATTGGATCACCGAGCAATCACTCGAAGATAAAGTTCGCTCATTGGAATGGAAAACAGGTGAAACAGCAGTGTGGTGTGCTTGTGAGTTCGACTCAATGCGTGCGCTACGCCAATACTTCCGTAACGAAAAAGAAGTGGAGCGTGAAAACCTTTACCTCAGCAGTTACTGGAAACAAGGCGTATCAGAAGATGGCCACAAGGTCATCAAGCGCGAAGATGCAGAATTAAACGAGCAGTAACGTCCACTTGCCACAAAAAAATAAAGCCAAGTTGCGACATGCAAACTTGGCTTTTGCAATGCATTGAACTCATTACTCAGCTCATATTTTCAGCCAAGAAATCAATCAGTAAGCGCACTTTTGGCGACAGGTTTCGGTTTTGTGGGTACAGTGCCCAAATACCTTCACGATCGTCTCGGTAATCGGTTAACACTTCCACCAGCTCGCCATTGTCTAACGCCTCTTGCACGTAGTAGTCCGGCAGTTGTACCAAACCTAAACCACGTTTTGCCGCATCGACCAAAGCAAAACCACTGTTGCATTTGATTCGGCCAGAAACACGTAGAGACTTCTCACGCTTTTGCTCTTTAAAGTGCCAATAATCAGCGGTACCGACCAAACACTGGTGATGGCTCAGCTCAGACAAGGTATGCGGTTCACCCGAGCGATCTAAGTACGCAGGGCTAGCACACACGTAAAGCTGTCGAGATGACAAACGCTTGGCAATCAAACTGGAGTCTTGCAAACGTCCAAGACGAATCGCCACATCGACGCCTTGCTCAATCAAATCTAACTTTTGGTTAGTCAGATTCAAATCCAGATTTACCTGCGGGTATTTCTCAATAAACTGATGCAACAACGGCGCTAAGTTCATCTCACCGTAAGTCACAGGAGCGGTCACTTTGAGCAAGCCTTTCGGTTCTGCTTGCATTTGCGTTACCGCCAATTCGGCCAACTCCAAGCCTTCAACAAGGTGTTTACACTGCTGGTAATAGAGTTGCCCCGCCTCGGTTAGTGAGACTTTTCGCGTAGTACGGTGCAGCAACTTAACCGCCAAACGCTCTTCCAACGCTGACACGCGGCGGCTGATTTGCGCCACCGATGTTTTCAACTTGTTGGCTGCGCCCGTGAAGCTGTTGGTTTCTGCGACAGCGACAAACTCGCTCACGCCTTCCCAATTCGCCATGAATGTGGTTCCTGTGGAATTCTATGTATTGCGTATTCTCACACAAAGTTTCATGTGGAGAAAACCTGTTTAAAAAGGATAGCCGACTAAATGGACCGTCTGTTGTGGCCAAATGATGTTCAGCGAGCACACCATAGTGTCGCTCGTGCTAACCCATTTATTCGGCTGAACTTTCATGTGTAAGTTGTTGGTCGGTTGATAGCCGCTGGACTGGTAAACATGAGTGCGGCCAAACAATACCGAGAACGCATCGCCTCGTTCCAAAGCATCCTGATGTACCGCCTTAAGCAGTAACTTCACCAACCCTTTTCCTCGTGAATCGGGCTGCACACACACTTCGGCAATGCCACTTATTGGGAAGGATTGGTCATCAATCATCACTTGTTTTTCATGAACCGCAACATGGGCCGCAAGGATGTCTCCATCCCAAATGAGGTAACGGTGACGAGGCATTTCATTGAAGTATCGTTGAGTTTGGAAGATTTTGTCTTGCTCCTTGGTGAAGCAAGTGGAGAGCAAACTTCTTAGCTTTGCGTCGAGTTCTTGTGTGACTTCATCATCAAGTATGTATTCAAAGCGCATGATTTACCTCATTTATTTCTCTTGTTTAAAGGTAAACCTTTGAAAAGCCACTTACTGAGATATGCCGCAAATAAAAAAGTGCTGGTTGAACTGCGCTTTCCATTTTTGAACCGCTAAGTAAGGAAATTGGGGGGGGGGGTATTCCCCCACAGTTACGACTCTTGCAATGGTTTTAAAGATGAGTAATCAACATCAAGCTCAATACCAAAGTGCTCTTTCAGTGCTGATAGGTAGCTTTGTCCTTCTGCCAGTTCTTTCTCAAGCACATCATTATTCAAACGGTGCTTTAACGTGTGGTTAGCCAACGTGATGATTCCAAACTCGGTCGCTAGCGTGGCGACACGACTGGACGTAAAGCGCGAATGAGGTGACGTTGACGCATAGTGGTTTCCACACACAATGTCGCCATCAAACACATGTTCAAAGTCCAAGCTGTACATATCAACCCACTGGTTTGCATCATCATAAGATTGAATTTGTAGCATGTAGCCAACACGCTCATCTTCAACAAAGCGGAACGTTTGTAGGTCAGTATGAATAGGTTGATTGGTCACAAAAGGCAGCGGTGCGCGTGGCGTGTTTGAGCCAAAGCCTGCATCGACAATCCACTTTTCATCCCCAAGCGTCACCAACGTGAACTGATGCGTTCTGCCTGAAGGAGTGCCAGATAAGTGTACGCGGCCTAAAAGCGGTCTTGCTTCAAAGCCAACCTGCTGTAGCACTCCTAGCATTAGACCGTTCAATTCAAAACAGTAACCGCCGCGCTCGTGGTAAACCAACTTGTCGATGATGTCTTGTTCAGATGTCGAAATGCCTTTACCCAATGCGATATCAAAGTTCTCAAACGGCAAACGACGATGCTGCGCATTATGCAGTACAAAGAGCGTATCCACGCTGACGTCCAATTGCTGCGTTACGCCAATCTTGTTTAAGTAAGCCTTTAAATCTGTGTTGTTCATTCTGATCCTAAATCGATATTTCTTCGCAATGGCCGACACAATAAAACCTCAACCATGCTTGAGGTTAAACCCCAAAACGATTTTTCTTGAACTTACTTTGTTTTTCTCCAACTTACCCTGTTTCGCTCGCATAAATCATTGCGCCTCTTTGCCCATTATTACATTTACGTAAAAATCATTTTCAATTTAACCGGATTATCATTTTTCGTGAAACACCTAAAATGGGCACCAACAAAACGACGCAGCGCAGTGAGCAAACCTCAACTACGCTTATGACGTCACTCCATATACTGAGAATATAAAGGAAACATCCAATGTCGCTTGAAATCAAACCTGGTCAAACTCACATTAAATCAAAAGCAATGGTTGCATGGGCTGCTGGCGAGCCACTTAAAATGGAAGAAGTTGATGTACAACTTCCAAAAGCTGGTGAAGTGCTAGTACGCATCGTAGCAACTGGTGTTTGTCACACTGACGCATTCACACTATCAGGTGACGATCCAGAAGGTATCTTCCCTTCAATCCTTGGTCATGAAGGTGGCGGTATCGTTGAAATGGTTGGCGAAGGCGTAACAAGCGTTGAAGTTGGCGACCACGTTATCCCACTTTACACAGCTGAATGTGGTGAGTGTAAGTTCTGTAAATCTGGCAAAACTAACCTATGTCAGGCAGTTCGTGAGACTCAAGGTAAAGGTCTAATGCCAGATGGCACAAGCCGTTTCTCTATCAACGGTGAGACTATTTTCCACTACATGGGTTGTTCTACTTTCTCTGAGTACACGGTTCTTCCAGAAATCTCACTAGCGAAAGTAAACAAAGAAGCACCACTTGAAGAAGTTTGTCTTCTAGGTTGTGGCGTAACCACTGGTATGGGTGCGGTACTAAACACAGCTAAAGTTGAAAAAGGCGACACAGTTGCTGTATTCGGTCTAGGCGGTATCGGTCTTTCTGCAATCATCGGTGCTCGCATGGCGGGTGCAAGCCGCATCATCGGCGTAGACATCAACGAAAGCAAATTCGACCTAGCGAAACAACTTGGTGCTACAGACGTAATCAACCCACAAAAATTCGACAAGCCAATCCAAGACGTTATCGTTGAGATGACAGACGGTGGTGTTGACTACTCATTCGAATGTATCGGTAACGTAAACGTGATGCGTCAAGCACTTGAGTGTTGTCACAAAGGTTGGGGTGAGTCAGTAATCATTGGTGTTGCTGGTGCAGGTCAAGAGATCTCAACTCGTCCATTCCAACTAGTAACTGGTCGCGTATGGCGTGGCTCTGCTTTCGGTGGTGTTAAAGGCCGCTCTGAGCTTCCAGAAATCGTGAACCGTTACATGGCTGGTGAGTTCGGTCTACAAGAATTCATCACGCACACTATGGGTCTGCAAGACGTGAACGAAGCGTTCGAATTGATGCACAAAGGTGAATCTATCCGTACTGTTCTTCACATGGATAAATAATCCAAGATAGCAGATCACGGAATGTGACTGATATTTGAAAATTTGAAATAGGCGCTCTTCTCTCTGGACACTTTTCCTCGGGGAAGAGAGCCATCCGCTGTCTTTAACGGTCTTGTCCGCCGTTAAAAATCTTTGTTTTATCGAGAGATTATTCATGACCATTGAAAGCCTAAGCCAAGCCAAAGTATTCGGTGGTTGGCATAAACAGTACACACACGAATCTCGCGCTTTGAACTGCAACATGCGCTTCGCGATCTTCTTGCCACCAAACGCAACCAAATCAAACCCAGTGCCTGTGGTTTACTGGTTATCTGGCTTGACTTGTACCGATGAGAACTTCATGCAGAAAGCAGGCGCGTTTCGCATGGCGGCTGAGTTAGGTATCGCCATTGTGGCACCGGATACCAGCCCACGTGGTGACGACGTTGCAGACGACGAAAACTACGATTTGGGTAAAGGTGCGGGTTTCTACCTAAACGCAACTCAAGAGCCATGGTCGCGTCACTACCACATGTACGATTACATCACCCAAGAACTGCCTGCGATCATCGAAAGTAACTTCCCAGTCTCTGACGTGAAGTCGATTTCGGGTCACAGCATGGGTGGTCACGGTGCGATCACCATTGGTCTGAAAAATTCAGATCAGTACCGTTCAATTTCAGCATTTAGCCCAATCAGTAACCCAATGCAATGCCCTTGGGGCCAAAAAGCGTTTACTGCTTACTTAGGCACTGATATCGAAAGCTGGAAACAATACGACGCGAGCGAGTTACTTAAGCAAGCAAAATCACCATTACCTATCCTAGTCGACCAAGGTGATGCTGATAACTTCCTTGCTGAGCAATTGAAGCCTGATGCGTTACTGGCGGCAGCAAAAACCCATGATTCAGCAGTTGAACTGCGCATGCAGCCGGGTTACGACCACAGCTACTTCTTTATCTCTAGCTTTATCGCAGATCACTTGAACTTCCACGCGAAGTACCTGTTTGCTTAACACCTGATTTAGGCTCGTTAAGTCAACGAGCAAGCACAGGATACCAAACGGTTTAATAATCCTCTCTATACAAAGCCACCTATTTATTGGGTGGCTTTTTGTGTTTTAAAAACACTCACTTTCCCTTTACACAAGTCCCATTGCAATTTATCGAAATGACGTCTAACTTGTAATTGAACATCATTCAATTAACGCTAGCACTTTATGAAAAAACCAACGTCAGTCCTGCTAACCTCGACTTATTTCGGGTTGTTAGCGACCTCTCCTATTGCCGAGGCGATGAGCTTTTTCGATCCCATTGATGGGCAATTGGATATGGGTGAATACCTTGCTGAAAACGCCTACGGTTTTCTGCCCGTCCCGATTGTGATTACCGAACCTGCTGTCGGCTATGGCTTGGGGTTTACTGGCGTGTTTTTGCATGAATCCGATGAGCAGCGGGAGAAAAGGCGTAAACTGGCAGAAACATCACTCGATGGCGGCGCGCAGCTGTTAACGCCTGCAATCACCGCAGTTGGCGGCTTCGCAACCGAAAATGGTACTTGGATGGGGTTTGCAGGCCATCGCCGAACTTGGGCGCAAGACACGGTGCGTTACCTTGGTGGTGTCGGTTATGGCGACTTCAACATGACCTTCTACCCACAGTCCACGCTGCCGGGGCTAGACGGCGTATTCAATGGACAAGGGTTAGATTTCGAGATTACCGGCGGCGGCATGCTCAACCATCTTCAATACCGCATTATTGATGCCCCGCTGTTTATCGGTGTGAAGCAGCTCTATTTCGTGACCGATCAGAAAATCACGAACTCCCCTGTTGCCGATAAACTGCTGCAAACGTTGACCAATACCTCTCCAACCACTTCTGGATTGGGTTTAACACTAGAATGGGACAGCCGAAATAACTTCTTTAGCCCAACGCAAGGCTATAACTACAAAGCCGAATTCCTTTGGTACAACGATGCGTTTGGCAGTGATTACGAATACGAACAACTGGACGTAGAGGGCATCAATTATTGGGAATTAGCCGATGATTGGTCGCTGGCTCTGCGTGGACAGTACAAGTCGCTTTATACTGACGAGCGCTTTTTACCACCTGCCTCATACCCAGATATCGAGCTGCGTGGTGTGGCAAGAAACCGATATCAGGGGGATGAGACGCTCTCGGTGGAAACTCAATTGACCTACCAATGGAATACTCGTTGGTCGAC
This sequence comes from Vibrio sp. M260121, assembly GCF_036533715.1. Taxonomy (NCBI): domain Bacteria; kingdom Pseudomonadati; phylum Pseudomonadota; class Gammaproteobacteria; order Vibrionales; family Vibrionaceae; genus Vibrio; species Vibrio sp. M260121. Next base: position 69,946 of record NZ_JATABF010000034.1, read on the forward strand.
GAATGTTTTCGGTGGCCTTGGTTACGCTTCAACACAAGAGTCGATATTTGAAAACGACGCCGAATACGCTTACGGCGTGGGCTTTCGTTACCTCATCGCCCGTCGTTATGGCTTGCAAGCAGGTATGGACTTCGCTTTCAGTGATAAGGATAACGCGGTCTATTTCCAAGTGGGTTCAGGTATCTAAAACCACTCGCCTCTCACCATCCCAGCTGTCAGCATCACGGTTATCTTCATCATGATTGATATTTAGGGTTCGTGCCGTATTGGTTCGAACCTTCTTCACTGTCTTGAATCAAGAAGTACAGCAGCACCAAAATACCAATGATTGGGACAAAGGCGATCAATGCCCACCAACCGGTTCGTCCTGAATCGTGCAAACGACGCACAGTGACGGCAATCGACGGGATCATGATAAACAGCGCATATATCACACCGAAGAAGCCAAAATTCTCCATTTGCATCACGCTGCCAATGACTCGGTCAATGATGCCCATCACCAAATTGATCAGCACATTGACTAACGTAAAGTACCAATACTCTTGGCGTCTCGCTCTGCCACTAAAGTTGGTGTAATTGAGGATAACTTTATAGTACCAATCAAACATATCGACTCTCCTAATGAGATGAAAGTGTCGCGAAAGTTAGACAACGCGAAGCAAACTGCACACAAAACAAGCTAAATGATATATTCATCCAATAGTTGTATTTTTAACTCTGTTATTAACCTTGACGTATATTCAACCAACGGTTACTTTTCACCCATAACGTATTATATAAATCCATCAAGTTGGCTCTATTATTAATAAATATATAACCGAAATTTCAGCGGACCGGTTCGTGAACGCGATCCAACCGAAATGAGGGCAATAAATTCAAAGGGCACAAGATGAGAAAAACAATGGCGCTCGCTTTGCTTTTGTTTGCACCGACACTTTTTGCAAACACGATACAGTTTAGCAGTCCTGAAAATTCTAATGTCGTTGTGACACTAAAAGACCTAGAGTCACTGCCGCAAACGACCTACATTACCGAGCTACCTTGGCTAGAAACCCCTGCCGAGTTTGGCGGCGTTAAACTGAGTACACTGCTGCAACATACGTTTGGCAACATTCCTCAGCATGTCGAGGTTCGTGCACTCAACGACTACCACTCAGACCTATCTCGCGAAGACATTCTTCGTTATCAGCCGATCGTGGCATACAAACAAAACCATAATTACATCAAAATCAGGAACAAAGGTCCTTACTGGCTGATTTACTCAATGAGTGAACATCCAGAACTTGATAACGCGCAATACCACGCTCAAATGGTTTGGCAAATCAACAGGATAAGTGCGAAAGAAGATCAATAATGAAGGCGAAACCCAAAACCCCGAAGCAGGGGCCCTTTTCAACCAAGAGTAAGTTGATGTTGCTCGTGTTTGCATCGACACTACTGATCGCAAACATCGTTTTATTAAAAGAAACCCGCGCGCTGACCAAAACCTACTCCGACCAACAAAACCAAGCGACTTGGTTCTTGTTCCATTTGTCCAAAGAGCTGTCCGAATTGGTGGGGGAGGCTCGTCGTTTGAACGAAAGCGTAATGAACATCGACGGCACCGAGTTACAATATGAACTGGCATGGAGTCGTTTTGATCTGCTGATCAACAACAAAGAGGCGGATTCTTTCCTATCTCGTGAAGAAGTGCGGGTGTACTTTGTATCCTTGTTCGACAAGTTCCAACAACTCGAACCAATCTTAGTTGAAGCCAAAACCGGTAGCAGCATTGCCGCCGCCCAGTTTTATCGCGCCACTCAGAACTTGTATATGGAGATGATTGATTACGTCACTCAAAACTTCCGAGTCGCGAGCCCACTCTACAGACAACAACAAGAACGTGCTTACAACTTACTCCAAGCGCAGTATATCTTGTTGGGTATTTTCGTTCTCACCGTCGCGTTAATGACGTACTTCTACAAACGCGAGTCTAAGTACCACAAAGAAATGGCCTTGAGCGACCCACTGACAAACCTTGCCAACCGCAGTGCGCTGTTCATCGATTTGCACCGCAGAGCGGAAACCGGCACCCCATTTTCGCTGCTCCTACTCGACTTGAACGGCTTTAAGAACATTAATGACACCTTGGGACACCAAGCGGGGGATATCGCCTTAATTGAGATTGCAGAGCGTTTGAGCAACATGGCAATGGATGACTTCAGTGTCTATCGCATGGGCGGTGATGAGTTTGCCGTACTTATCAACGCCACCGAGCAAAGCAAAATCGCCGAAGCGACGCACCACATCAACGTGGTGTTTGAAAAACCGGTCCTTGCCTCTGATAAAGCAAGCTCTTTGTCCACCAGCTTAGGGGTAGCGAGCTATCCGCAAGACGCCGACAACATTGACTTCCTGATCAATTTAGCGGATAAGCGCATGTACAAAATGAAATTCCAACGTTAAACGGATAACCATGATGAAAAACTTCATGCGAGCAGTGCTGTTACTGCTAGTGATCGCGATAGGTGTACTGGCTTGGGTGTTTATCCCATCTCACGAGACGGTGGGGGCACAAACTCTCGCAGAAGCGCTCAACGACAACTACACGCTGGTTGGCCATCGCATTCATTCGACAGACCCAGATGCCGGCAATATGTTTGGTTACTTCGTGGTGTACAAAGGCGCAAGTACGGATGATTTGGAGCCGTTTTTGGTGACTTCTGATCAGTTTATCCGCATGGAGCAAACCGGTGATAACACGCTAGCCCTCACTGTGAATGGTCGCATCTACCGCTACCATAACGACCTGTGGGTAGAGAGCCCAGATGGCAAGTTACAACATTGGTTTGTCAGCGCGACAGCGAAATACGTCCGCTAACTAAGTGGACGCATACTTAGCTTCAGATACTTAACTTGAGATAAACAATGTATGGTCCGCCCCGTTATTGCAACTACAATTTAGTAATAACGGAGTTGGTTTGCGCTAATGTATTCGGAGTCCTCGTTGGGAACATTAACTTCCCCGCTCCACGATGATATCCGCGCCAGATTATCCTTAAAAGCCCCAAAGCAA
>NZ_JATABF010000035.1:0-65323 GCF_036533715.1 Vibrio sp. M260121
GTGGATAGTGGTGGCCTGCCGATTTGCTTTGATTTATCGGAAGGCCAACGCCACGATATAGTGCATGCCGAAAGCTTAGTTGAACAACTAGATGAAGTTAATACCATCGTTTGTGATAAAGGATATGATAGCGAACCTTTCCGTACTTTTGTTAAGGAACGTGGCGGAGAAACGGTAATAGCTAAACGTAATTACGGACAAGATATAGACAAAGACAGTATGGATTGGCGTCTATACAAGTATCGTCACTTGGTCGAAAATGCTTTTGCGAGAATTAAGCATTATCGAGCTATTTCAAGTAGGTATGACAAGCTAGATTGGTCGAAAATGCCTTCGCGAGAATTAAGCATTATCGAGCTAATTCAAGTAGATATGACAAGCTAGAAAGGAATTATGCCAGCATGTTATCGCTGGCATTTATGTTAATGTGGCTACCGATGTATTGTTGAACACGAAATGTACAGCAAAGTTCAACACGCCCTAATGTCTATATAGAAAAAAGACGAAGAATAAAAAGGATTGGCCTAGATGGAATTTATTCCTGTAGATTTATCACGTCATTTGGATTTGTGTATCGCGTTTCGAAAAGACGCTTATGAGGTCAGTTTTGGCCATCAGGATGGGTTTGATATTCAAGAAATCACTTCTTGGTTTCAATTGATCGTCAATGACAACGAAGCGGGATTCTTCCATGTCATTAAAGATGGTCAAATCATCGGGCAACTGGAGTGCCGACATCCGGTTTTGGACGATGAAGGGCTGCGATTTGGTTACATTAACCTGTTTTACTTGAAGCCAGAATTCCGCAACCAAGGGCTAGGGAAGCAGTTACAAGACTTCTTATTGAAGCGTTTTGTCGATGATGGCTGTGCCTACGCCAGATTACGCTACATTCCGGGCAATGATGCCGGTGAACGTTTTTATCGAAAACATGGCTGGTATCCAGTGGGAGAGCCGAGTGTGCGAGGGCAACTCATGCAGATTGATTTATTGAGGGGCGTTTGATGATGATCCGTGAATTTCGTGAGCAAGATGCCCCGATACTGTGGGCACTTTTCTACAACACTATCCGCAACATTAATCTTAGAGATTATACCGAGCAACAAGTGAAAGCTTGGGCGCCGGACGAGTTTGATTCACAACTGTGGCTAAAGAAAATGACCGCTATCCAGCCTTTTGTTGCTGAGTTAGATTGCGTCATCGTTGGCTACAGCGATGTGCAGCCAAGTGGGTTAGTCGATCACTTTTTCTGCCATCATGAATACCAAGGGCAAGGTGTAGGACGTGCATTGATGACTCATGTAATCAAGCAAGCAGAAGCAAAAGGGCTGGATAGGATCTATTCAGAAGTGAGTATTACCGCTCGACCTTTCTATGAGCACATGGGTTTTACTGTTGTGAACGAGCAGCAAATCGAAGTCCGTGGTGCAACGTTAACCAACTATGTAATGGAAAGGCATCTAGACGAAAAGGATGTGTGATCAATAAATAATCCTCGCTCAATTAGTGAGCTTGAACACAGATACCGCATGTTTTCTGCGGTGAATAAGAGTTCATTGATCTAACACCAGAATTCCTCCTCAAAAGCGCGCGCATAATTTCTCTTCGGAGTGGCGAAAGGAAGCCAGTTAAAACAGCTCCTTACGTCAGTTATCTCACGGCAAACCATCTCAGGAAGAGAAGTAGAACTATGCGCCCTTATCTCAAATACATCATCCCAACGGTGATCCCTTTGCTCATTTTGCTGATGCCACTGTCAGCGTTTCCATTCGAAGGTATGACCATCATTCAGCAGCGCGTTATCGCGATATTTTTGCTCGCTGCACTCTGTTGGGTATTTGAACCGATCCCAATTTACGCCACCTCTGTGGTGATCATCGTGCTTGAGTTGTTGCTCGTTTCCAATAAGGGCATCATTTTCTTTCGGCTTGATGAGGGAGAACCTCATTTTGGTGAGTTGCTGCAATACAGTGACATCATGGCCACGTTCGCCAGCCCAATCATCATGCTGTTCTTAGGCGGATTCTTCCTCGCGATGGCGGCAACCAAGTATCGATTGGATGTGAACTTAGCGCGTGTGCTGCTTAAGCCGTTCGGACAAAACCCGAAATACGTCATGCTGGGCTTAATGCTGATTACCGCAATTTTCTCGATGTTCATGTCGAACACGGCAACGACGGCGATGATGTTGTCCATCTTGACGCCGGTTATCGCGGTGTTTGGCCCGAAAGATCCAGGACGCATTGCGTTTGCGTTGTGTATCCCTGTCGCGGCTAACATCGGCGGTATTGGTACTCCAATTGGTACGCCACCAAACGCGATTGCGCTTAAATACCTAGTAGGCGACAACCTTATTACTTTCGGTGAATGGATGGTGTTTGGCGTGCCGTTTGTCATTGTGATGATGGCGCTAGCATGGTTCTTGATCGATTTTCTCTACAAAGCTGAGACGACCAAAATTGACCTCAACATCAAGAGTAAATTCTTGAAAACACCGAAAGCCATCATTGTGTACATCACGTTTGCGGGCACGATTCTGCTTTGGTTGATGGGCTCGGCGCACGGTATGAACTCATACACGGTAGCGTTGATTCCGGTCGCGGTATTTTCACTGACGGGCATCATCAACAAAGAAGATCTGAAGAAGATTTCTTGGGATGTGCTTTGGTTGGTATCTGGCGGTATTGCGTTGGGTCTTGCACTAGACAAGACAGGTTTGGCAAGGCTGGTGGTTCACAGTATTCCATTCGATGAATTCTCGCCTTATGTGGTGCTGTTCGGTGCGGCGTTCTTATGTTTGCTGATGGCGAACTTTATGTCTCATACCGCGACAGCGAACTTGCTGATGCCAATTATGGCGGCGCTCGGCACTTCAATGGCATCGTTAACACCACTCGGCGGTGAAGTGACGTTGATTCTTGTGGTGACCTTTGCGGCATCGCTTGGTATGTCTCTGCCAATCAGTACGCCACCAAACGCGTTGGCTCACGCTACAGGCCATGTGCAAAGCAATCAAATGGCGCGTGTTGGTGTTGTACTGGGTGTGGTTGGTGTGTTGTTGAGTTTCTTGATGGTGTGGATCCTTCACACCGTAGGACACATTGGTTAAGCCATGTACGAGAGTAAATTAGATACGCTGGTAGAGCGTTACTTCAATCATATCGAGCGTCGCATTACGGTGTCGGCAGGCTCGGTATTGATTGAGCAAGACGGCTACAACGAGCGGCTCTATTACGTATTGTCTGGCGAGCTTGCTGGTTACTTCTCTGAGGATGGCAAAAAGCAGACTCAGGTGTTTGCAGCATCTAAGGGCGCGTTTATTGGTGTGCACAGTTTCTTCTCTGGAACGTGGACCGCCTCTTCAACGGTGATTGCCCAAACGGACGTTGAGTTAGCGTGGATTGAGCGCAATACGCCAGCGGTAGAAGCAGGTAAGTACGGCCCTTTAACCGCACAGTTTATGCCGGTAATGGTTAACGAGCTTTCTCGTCGTCAACGTCGAGCGATGCAAGAAGCGTTGGGCAAAGAGAAGGCATTGCAAAAACTGCACACCGCAGAGCAAATGACGACTCTTGGCCAACTGGCTGCAGGCATTGCGCATGAGCTTAACAATGCCATTGGCGTGGTGAGCAGTAAGTCAGAGCGCTTGGAATCGGTGATCATGGGATTGCTTGAAGAGGTGCATCCTGAAGCGAGCCAGTTTTTTGATTTCGGATTGATGCAAGGTCAAAAAATCTCTTCAAGCGAAGCAAGAACACGAGGGCGACATTTCGAGAAATATTACGGTTTGCCTAAAGATTTAGCCCGTGAGTTAGCTCGCGCTGTCCCGACCGATTACCTTAACGAGCATTGGTTAAAGCGCCCAGAAGAAGCGATTCGTTACTGGCAGATGGGGCGTGATTTGCACGATTTGCGCATTGCCTCAAAACACACCGTTGGCATCGTGAAATCAGTGAAACAGCTAGGTCGTACAGACATAGACAAAGAAGAAGGGCTCAGAGTCAACGACTCGATAAACCAAGCGCTTGCGTTGCTACAAAGCGATTTAAGACGCGTCAGTGTGCGCTTTAGTCCGGCTGATTTACCTCTGTTTGTAGGCTCGCAAACCGAGCTGGTGCAAATTTGGGTCAACATTTTAAAGAACGCTTGCGATGCCATGAGAGAAACGGACTCGCCAGCGATAGAGATACAAACGCGCGTGAGCAAAAATAAGATCTTAGTAACCATTGCAAACAACGGTCCTGAGATTAATGAAGCGACACGCAGAAAGATTTTCCGGCCAAACTTCACGACCAAGAAAGGTGGCTTGTCGTTTGGCTTAGGGCTAGGGCTGTCGATCGTGAAGCGAATTGTAGCGGGCTATAACGGTTCGATTGCAGTGAAAAGCGACAGCGAAAAAACCATATTTAGAATTAAACTACCGGTAGAGGACGAACATGGACAAGCTTAATTTAATTTGCGTTGATGACCAGCGAGAGGTGTTAAGCGCGGTTCTGCAAGACTTACAGTCGTTAAGCCAGTGGCTCAACATTGAAGATTGCGAGTCTGCCGATGAAGTACTCGAATTAATGGATGAGTTAGACGCGGAAGGCGAGATGATTGCGTTGATCATTTCTGACCACGTGATGCCGGGTAAAACCGGTGTTGAGCTGCTAACGGAGATTTCCAAAGACAGTCGATTCATTCGTACGCGCAAAGTGCTGCTTACTGGACAGGCGACGCACACGGACACAATCAATGCGATTAACTCTGCGGGTATCGACCGTTACTTCGAAAAGCCGTGGCAGGCAGAGCAATTGGTGGAGTGTGTGAGAAACTTGGTGACGAAGTACATCTTCGATATGGGCTTGGACTACACCGAATACCACGAGCACTTAGATCAGAATGTTGTGTTTGACCGTCTGAGATAACCGCTGAATACAATACAAACTGAGCTAGAAAACTCACTAGCTCAGTTAGATTTTGTCGTTGTTTGAGAAGCTATTGGTTTAAAAAGAAACTACTGGCTTAACGTGTATCGGCTAGCACTGGCCACCGATAGGGGTTTCGAGAACCAATAACCTTGCAGGTAATCCACGCCCATTTCCGCAAAGAAATCACACATCTTCGCGTCTTCAATGCCCTCAATCACCACTTCGATATTCTGTTCACGACACATGGTGATCAAGAACTTCAAATACTCACGAGAAGAACGGTTGGTCAGGGTTTTCCACGCCATCGATTTATCGATCTTAATTTGCGTCATTGGCAAATCAAAGAAGCAGTTCAACGAGCTGTAACCCGCACCAAAATCATCTAAGGAGAGGGCGAAACCAAGCTCTCGTAACGTATTTAATGGCGCAATGGCGGCTTGGTTATTGTCCAGAATAAAGGTCTCGGTCAGCTCAAGCACAATGGCTTGCGGCTCTATGCCGACTGCATCTGTCATTGCTTTGATTTTGCTCGGGAACTCGCTATTAAGAAGCTGTAAAACAGACACGTTCACATTCACACGAACTTGATTTTGATAGCGTTCGCGATAGCTCTTAATGAACTGACATGCCTTCTCAAACACCTGGTAGCCAAGCTCGACAATCAAGCCTTTGTTTTCTGCCACAGGGATAAACTCATCCGGGTAGATTTCGCCAAATTCTTTGCTGCGCCACCGTACCAGAGATTCAAAACTCACCACTTGCAAATCGGATGCACTGACGATTGGCTGAAATTTTACGCTCAGCGTTCTTTCTTCCAGTGCGTTTTTCAAACCTTGCTCAATAAAGAAATAACGATCCACGGCATACTGCGTTTTCTGGCTGTAAACCGCGATACGATCTTTGTTCTTCTCGTTCGCGTATTGGCATGTGCGGGCTGCTTTACGCACGATCTCTTCGGCTGAATGTTCTGGGTCAACACAAGGGTATAAGCCGATGCTTATGTTGCTGCCGAGGTACTGGCCTTCTTCCACGACTGCTTCATGATATTTTTGCTTAATGGTCTGAGCGTAGGCTTGAAGCGCTTCCAACGGCACATCATCAAGCACGAGGATGGCAAAGTCATCGTCGTGAACCCGATAAACGGTGCAATTAGGAGAAGGGAGATGGCTTAAGGTTTGCAGCAATTTCTCAACCAAGCCGTCGACAAGCTCACTGCCGTATTGGTTGAGGTAGGATTTGATCTCTTCAATCTGAATGTAAAAAATCGATGCGTGAGTGCTTTGAGATTTCACTAACTCATTAATATTCAGTAGCAGATGCGCACGGTTTGCCATACCAGACGCGTTGTCATGGAAGGCCACCTGATGGATGTAGCTTTCCATCAGCTTTCGCTCAGAAATGTCTCTGTGGCTGCCAACCATGTAATGACCATGTTCTGTTTCTTTGGTCATTGCGACGCCTTCAATCCAAACGTATTGGCCATTTGGTTTGCGCAGGCGGTAGGTTGTCGTTACGCGTGTATTGCCGGTATTGATGTGGGCGTCAACGCGTTTAGACAGGCGTTCTCTGTCTAACGGGTGAACCAAATCAAGCCATCTATCGAGGTTAATACGGCCCGCATTGATGCCAAACTGCTCATAGAAGCGCTGGTTGTAGAAAACCATGGTGCCAAACTCATCCATGTAGAAGAGTCCTTCACTGAACACATCGAAGATATGGATGAAGCGTTGTTCAACGATCTGCAAAAACTCGCGATCGTGCTCAGAAATGGTTTGATCAACCTTGTTGGTCAAGATACTGCTCCCGCAATCCAAATTGCTGTGGAGATAAGTATATAAGTCGGGCTACACGCAAATGACATATTTTTGAAGTTTGTCCTTTTACACTGCAAACGAAGCTAGTCGAATCAGATTGGCAGTCTGTTGTGTTAATGAGCTTAAAAAGTTTCTGTGTAATAGAGTAATTATTAGAATAATGCGACTAATAATCGGCATTTATAAAACTTTGGTCAACAGTAAATACTGTTTGTATTAAGTAGTTATTGATTCAACACCCAAATTATCGAAATTCCTACCACTTGTGATGATTATTTGAGCTAAGTCCATAAATTAAAAGTGGTTTATTGAACGGTTAATGTCTCATATATTGACTGAATGCTCATTAATTTTAAATGATAGCGAATTCTTATAACAGTGAATGGTCATATCTCTTATAATGCGTCTGCTAAATAACAGGTGTTAAAAGTTTCGCGATATGCAGTACAAACCAGAAGACTCAATAAAGATAGCCATTGCAGATGTAAGTATAGGTATGTTCGTGACTGCAATCGAACAAAATAAGCGCGTTAACCTCGCCAATGCGGGACGTGTTTCCACTGCGCAGGGCATTCAAAAACTGCGAGCAAGTGGGGTGAAGTTCGTTTGGGTCGACCAGAAACTTTCTGCTCAAGAGTGTGTGTTCAAACCTGTCGAAGAAGAACACGATGTTACCTTGTCTGCCTCTGAAATCACGACTTCACCCAAAGTCCAACGCGCTTTTCGTTCTCGTGAAGCACAGCATAAGCGTGCGAAAAAGTTGATCGCAGAAGCAAAAGGGTTAGCTCAGAAGCTCCTGAACCAAACGTTTGAAGGTAAACTCATCGAGGTCAACGAGATTGAATCGTGGGCCGATGACATGATCGAGAGCGTTTTCATCGACTCTGATGCGCTTCAATGTGTCTCTGCATTACGCCAAAAAGACAGCTACTTGCTTGAGCATTCGGTAAACGTGGCATGCTTGTTGGTTTCTTTCGGTAAGCATTTAGGCTTAGATAAAGACACGCTCAAGCAGTTGGCTATCGGCGGCATCATTCATGATGTAGGTAAAATCAAAGTCGATGACGAGATCTTACATAAGCCTGCGCGTTTAACGCCTGAAGAGTTTGAACACATGAAACTTCACCAAGTATTTGCTGGTGAAATCATCTTGGGTGTAAAGGGCTTAAGTGATGTCAGTCGAGACGTATGTTTGATGCATCACGAAAAACTGGATGGTACGGGTTATCCACGTGGCTTATCTGGTGAACAAATCCCCATGCACGGTCGCATGAGCTGTATTGTCGATATTTACGATGCATTGACCGCAGATCGTGTTTACAAAAAGGGCATGAGTTCAGCGGAAGCGTTTAAAATCCTATTGAGTTTGACCCCGTTCCACCTTGATCCTGATTTGGTGTACAAGTTCATAAACTGCATTGGCGTATACCCTGTCGGTTCGATTGTCCAATTGAGCGATGGACGAGTCGGCATTGTGTGGACATCCAACGATTCTCAGCCGCTGAAGCCAATCGTAAAGTGTTTCTACTCACGTAAATACAAGCGTTACATCGATGTCGCGATGGTGGATTTAAAAAGCAGTTCGTATTCGGTTGAGAAGGCGATAGCGCCGTCATCGTTAGAAGTGGATCCAAAACCTTTCTACGACTAACACAGGATAACCTCACACTTAATGGTGTTTGTGAGCAACTTTGTCGAATAAGTAATCACTTTACACGATTGCATATTCCCAGTATGTTGATTGCATAACTAGACAGTTCAAAGTGACCTAGTTGAGAGATAAACGAAGGCGTGTTTTCTGCTTTGGCTTGTTGCCGAGACTCTTTACTCTGATCGCTTTGTTGAAGGGCTTGTTTGGCTGTTAATCTGTTCAGTTATGAACCGAATGATGTGGTACTTTTCTATAAAACGTTTCATGGATTGAAACGCAGATTGAAGTCGTTATTCCACGTAATTCACCCATTCATCCGTACATTGGAAAGGAGCGCCAATGCAACTCGATACTTGGATCTACTATACCCTCGCGATACTTGTTCTGACCGCCTCTCCAGGCCCTAGCTCGTTACTTTGCTTGAGCAAAGGCGTCAGCAGCGGCTTTCGCCAAGCGTTTGTGACTGCGCTTGGCAGTTTAACCGCTATTACCATCATTCTTACTCTGTCTTTCACCGGCCTTGGTGTTGTGATTGCTTCTTCAGAGTTCGTATTTAACATCATCAAATGGTGTGGTGCGGCGTATCTTATTTGGCTTGGTATTCAGGCGTTACGCTCAAAACAAACCGACTTTTCGCAAGCCAAACCGGAACAAGCGTCTTCTGATTATTTTAGTGCGTTTAGCAGTGGGTTTATAGTTGGAGCAAGTAACCCTAAAGCGATTGTGTTCTTCACCGCGTTGTTTCCTCAGTTTATTGACCCTTCTGCATCGCTATTCACTCAATACATGATTTTTGCTAGTACCTTTGTTGTGTTTGAACTGAGTTGGTTAACTTTTTACGGCTTACTGGGAGTGAAGACATCGAATTGGCTATTTGCCAAGGGAAGAGCCAAGTTGTTTAACCGTCTGACTGGCGGCGTATTCATCAGTGCGGGTTTAGCTTTATCGACTGCGCACAGAAGCTAAAAACGTGGATCAACCTAAACTATTAAATAGTAAGCTAAATTAGAAAAACCTTATTTCCAAAATGGAAATTGACGTTTTTGTTTTTTTCATTAGTGGCAAAGAGTCCTGAGGCGTAGAATTCAACCTACCCTTTAGAGGTATAAGCTCGAAAGGGTGTACCCGTTGTATTTTCTTCAGGAACATCTTAGATGACTCAAAGCCTTTCTGATCTTCAGCAGCGCTTCCTTGCTATCGCGATAGATAGCAACTTGTCTCCAAAACAGAAATCGAACTTTCTTGCTTTGGAGGCGGAAGCCACTATTCCATATATGACTATCTCTGATGAGGTAAGCCAAGCAATGCAGCAAGGCGTCATATGTGACATGTTTGAAGGTCACGCGCCGTTTAAGCCGCGCTATGTTTTGCCAGATTACGCAAAATTTCTTTCTCAAGGTTCTGAATACTTGGAGTTAGCTCCAGCAGAAGATTTCGATGATGCGATCAACATGTTGACCATCATTTACCATCATGTGCCTTCGGTAACCAACATTCCGGTTTACCTTGGTCAACTTGATGATGTGCTAATGCCTTACGTTGGTGACCTCACTGACGAGCAAATCTACAAAAAGTTAAAGCACTTCTGGATCATGCTTGATCGCACGTTGCCAGATGCGTTCATGCATGTGAACATTGGCCCGACGGACAACATCATCTGTCGTACGATTTTGAAAGTAGACGCCGAGCTAAAACAGATCGCGCCAAACTTGACGTTCATGTACGACGAAGCTGTCACACCAGACGATTTGCTAAAGCAAGCAACACAAAACATTTGTGAGTGCAGCAAGCCACATATCGCGAATTACCCAATGCACGCGAATGCTTACGAAGGTGGTCGTTTTGGTATCGTGAGCTGCTACAACTCTCTGCCATTGGCTGGTGGTTCAAATACGTTAGTGCGTATGAACCTAAAAGAAGCAGCAAACCGTGCAGATAATCGTGAAGACTTCTTCAAAAACGTGCTGCCAGAATATCACGGCTTGATGGTTGAGCTGATAGACGCACGCGCTTCACACTTGCATGAAAAGTCCGAGTTCTTCAAAGGTTTCCTAACACAAGAAGGCCTAATCGAAGAAACTCGCTTTGCGCCAATGTATGGCATCTACGGCATGGCAGAAGCGGTAAACGTATTGCTAGAGAAAGAGGGCAATTCCAGCCGTTACGGCCGAGATGCAACGGCAAACGAGCTAGGTCATGCGATCTCTGCAAAACTGTCTGAATTGGTAGAAAGCACACCAGTGAAGTTTGGTCTAGAAGGCAAAGCGCTACTGCACGCACAAGGCGGTATCAGCCTAGATTTGGATGTAACGCCGGGCGTTCGTATTCCTTACGGCAACGAGCCAGATCCCGTGTCTTACGTGCAAGCAACAGCAGGCCACCACCAATACTACCGTTCTGGCATCAGCGATATTCTGACCATCGACGAAACCGTGAAATCAAACTCAGAAGCGATGTTCAACCTGTGTAAAGGTGCGCTTAACGCTGGCTACCGTGAGTTCACAGCAAACGTTGCGTCAAACGACTTGGTTCGCGTAACGGGTTACATGGTGAAACTGTCTGATATTGCGAAATACGATGCAGAAGGTTCACGTACCAATACCACATTCCTAGGTGCAGAAGCGGCGAAGAACACCGGTATTTTAGAGCGTTCACCACGTGTGGTGAGTCACGAAATGTCACCGATTTACGCTAAGTAATTGGCGACGGATAAGAATAAGATGACTAGACGATCGGTAAACCTCTTGGCTAAGGTCACTCGAATCCTTCCGTTCTCTTGTGTTGATGGACCGGGAAGCCGTCTAGTCATCTTTCTACAGGGTTGTAACTATCAGTGCATCAACTGTCACAATCCGCACACCATCAATCACTGTAACCATTGTGGTGATTGTGTGAGCGAGTGTCCGGTTGGCGCGCTGAAGTTCGACGAAAGCAACAACGTTGTTTGGCTTAAAGAGGAGTGCACCCACTGCGATCGTTGTACAGAGATATGTCAGCACCAATCTAATCCAAAAATTACTGACTACTCTGTGGAGGCAATGCTCGATTTGATACGCAAACAGCGCTTTTTTATTAGCGGTGTTACTGTATCCGGTGGGGAATCTACCTTACAGCTTCCTTTCATTACAGCGCTATTTAAAGGGATCAAACACGATCCTGAATTACAGCATCTCACTTGCTTCATCGATAGCAATGGTTCTTTATCTATCGCAGGTTGGGAAAGAGTGTTGCCTTACATGGATGGCGCGATGATTGACCTTAAATCGTGGCAAAGCGAAACGCACCATTGGTTAGTCGGGCGAGATAACCACCGTGTATTCCTAACCATTCAGTATTTAGCGCAAGCAGGCAAGTTGTACGAAGTGCGTTTGCTTCATATTCCGGGTAAAAGCGATTTAGATACGGAAGTTGCAACGGTAGGGCATTATCTGCAAGCGTTGCCAGAATCAGTCAACATTCGCCTGAACGCGTTTCAACATCACGGAGTGGTTGGTGAGGCGCAAGAATGGGAGAAATGCTCTAGGGATGAAATGGAACGCTTTCACGCTCGATTAAGTCAGTTTGTTAGTAGACCAATGACCATGCCATCGGTCTACGTGTAGCGCCGAAGAGATAACTTTAGAGTTTGTTTGCTCTTGGTTTGCTGCATCCTCCCAAGGTCTCACACGCCTTAAGCACCTGTTGTTGTAGCCATCTTAAAGCGGGATCGTTCAGGCTCGCTTTATTCCACACCAAACTGTACGCCACTTGCCCGTACTCAAACGGCAAAGGTCTCTCTACCAACCCCTTGGCTTGCAATGCCATTCGTGCCCAAAGTTTTGAGCAAGTGAACAGATAATCGGAGTGGTGACACATTACTGCGGCTGAACCAAAGTCCGCCACGTGCATCGCGACACTGCGCTTGGCGTAGCGCTGAGTTAAGTTCTGTTCAAAGTAGGGTTGAGATAAGTCTTTATCGTGAATGCCGATGTGTCTTGCGCACAAATAGTTTTCTACCGAGAGTTCTTCTTTTGCCAATGGGTTGTTACCGCCCATCAGGCAGATCATTTCATCCTCTAGAATCGTCTGCCATACCAAGTCTTTGTTGTGGGTTGGTGGCTGGCTGATGTCGTGCGGCAGAATCAAAAAGTCGACTTGCCCGCGGATCAGAGAGTCGAAGCTCATTTGTTCTTTCGCATAGACGTTCAATTGCGCTCTACTGCCCATCTGTTGAGACAGGTTTTGCAGCATAGGGGCGAAGATCTCAAAGGTGCTTTCACGCATTGCTAATGAGAACCGGCCTTCGTAATACGCGGGATTAAATGAGCCTTGGTAAAGCAAACCATTCATGCTGGAAAGAATGCCGTGCACTGAAGGACCGATGTTCAATGCAAACGGAGTTGGGACTAAACGAGTGCCATCACGGTAAAAAAGGTCATCTTTCAGAATGTCACGCAATTGGCTGAGCGTTTTACTCACGCTGGAAGGGGTCACGCAAAGTTGTTCCGCTGCCTGAGTAACGCTGTGTGTCGTGAGCAGCATGTGCAATACAGTAAGGTGTTTAAGGCTAATGCGTGAGAGTGTTATGTAATCCATTCGTAAGACTAACTCGTGTGATTTTGTCCAGTATATCAGTATGAAACAATTTTTTACTATTGTAGAAACACGGAAAATCAGGCGTTTCTTTTCGTGTTCTATATAAACATTTGGCTCAACTCGGCACCTGATGGGTTGAACGAAGGTAATAACCTTTAGAGTACGAAAGGTGGCTGACATAAGCCTGACAAAATAAGGGATTGCGTACAAATAGGAGAGGTGATTTACTCAGCTTTCCTAAGTAACAGAGGTTTAAATAAACTTAATGGACGACCCCTTTAGTCGACTGAACAATTCATCGTATGGCTTCCAATCACCGGAGGCGTACTCATGTTAGAACTTTTCATGCAACCAGAAGCGTGGGCTATCTTCGCTACCTTGTTTGCTCTTGAAGTTGTCTTAGGCGTTGATAACGTCGTATTCATCTCCGTTCTGTGTGAACGATTACCGCAACACCAGCGTAAACTTGCCCGAAATCTAGGTATTGGCCTAGCGGTGATGGCGCGTATTGTTTTGGTGTTCTCGATCTCTTGGATCATGCAGCTTACCCAGCCATTAATCAGCTTTAGCGACTACGCGTTTACTGGTCGTGATTTGATTATGATTGCGGGTGGTGCATTCCTACTAGCTAAAAGCTTGAAAGAGTTGTGGAGTTGGTTAACGCACACTGAACACGGTCACTCGACTCATGTTCGTACTGGTTTGGCTGTGGTTCTGCTTCAGATCGTTGCGGTTGATGCTGTGTTCTCGATGGACTCGGTGATTACTGCGGTTGGTCTAACGAGCGAAGTGCCAATCATGGTGGCGGCGATCATTTCGTCAGCGATTGTGATGGTGTTGACGGCGGAGAAAATCAACAACCTAGTGACGCGTTACCCGGGCTTTAAGACACTTGCACTGCTGTTCCTTGTATTGCTAGGTGGTCTGTTGATGGCAGAAGGTTTTGCAATTCACATCAACAAAGGTTACGTGTACTTCGCGATGGCGTTTGGTCTAGTGTTGGAAATGTGTCATATCCAGCTTAAGAAAAAACAACGCCCAGTGATTCAACGAATTCGTCCTATTCGACCTCGTTCTATTGCGCTTCAAACTCGATAATTGAAACGCAGCAATTGAACCTATTAGAGCCGCTCACGAGAGCGGCTTTTTTACGCCTGCATTCCGCGATTTATGTGGATTTGTCGTGTCAATAGAAAATGGAATTTGTTGTTGTAGCACGAATTTCTTATATAGACCGCCCAAACTTATTCGAGTGAACAAAATAGAATGAACAAACTGATCGACGCGTTATCGACGCACGGATACTACATCTGGGATGATTTTATTTCTCAAGAGGAAGTGGCTGAGCTGCGTGACTGTATTCCTGATGATTGGAAGAAGGCACGTATTGGTCGTAACGACGACGTGACTCGTATTGAAACCATTCGTAGTGACAAGATCCAATGGTTGAAGCGCGATATGGGCGCGCCAGTTGCGTCTTTCTTAGACAAGATGGAAGAGATCCGTTTGGAAGCAAACCGCCATTTCTTCCTTGGTTTGTTTGAGTACGAAGCGCACTTCGCGAAATACGAGAAAGGTGATTTCTACCAAAAACACCTCGATTGCTTCAAAGGCAATGAAAACCGTCGTCTAACAACGGTGTTTTACATGAACGAATCGTGGAGCGAAGAAGACGCTGGTGAGTTGGTGGTATACGATTTGAATGACAATGAGATCGCGAAGATTCCACCGCGCTCAGGTCGTCTGTTCGTGTTCTTGTCAGAGCAATTCCCGCACGAAGTATTGCCGACAAACGCTGAGCGATTCAGTATCGCGGGCTGGTTCCGTATTAACGGTGTAAAAGACAACCAACTTGATATTGCACACTAACCCGAGCGTTTATCAGGACAGTTTTAACAACAAGGGGACACCAAAGCGGTGTCCCTTCGTTTATCTTCTGACTCGCAATCTTAGCCGTAAAGTCCAGTCGAAAGCTCATAGCACGCTTGCATGTCTGAACATAACACTTGATAGACAGCTGAGCACAGCTTTCCTGATTCGACTTGTTCATCCATGATGATGGCAATTTCTTGTTGCGTCATGCGCCCACGGTAGGGGCGATCTTGAGAAAGTGCTTGAAAGACATCGACAACGGCAATGATACGTGAAGGGACGTCCAAGTCTTCTCCGGTTTTATGATAAGGGTAACCTGTACCGTCTAAGCGCTCATGATGATTGGAAGCCCACTCGGCAATTTTGGCGTTAGGAAAGACTTTGTGTAGGGCAAGTTCAGTATCAATCGTATGACGTTTGATGCGTGTGTACTCTCGCTCGTTTAATGGACCTTCTTTGTGAAGGATCTCATCAGGCGTTTTGAGTTTGCCAATATCGTGAACGAGCCCTGCAATAAAGATCATCTCCTGTTCGTGCTCATCCAATCCCACTTTCTTTGCTAAGTAACGCGATAGCTCCGCCACTTTCTGTGAATGTTGGTAAGTGAATGGGCTTTTGGCATCCACAATGCGTGCTAAGAACAAGCCCAAGCTGTTCATGTCCTCAATGGTTAACTGTTTCTGTAACCAGTCGATGTTCTCAAATTGAAGCCCTATCGTTTCGATGTGCTCAGACTCCATTGCAAACCAAAACGCATCGGTCATGACCAGTTTAACCATGGCGTCGCACATATGCGGGTTAAACAACGTGCCTGCGTTAGCCATGACGCACTCGGCAATCAATTCTTCATGCAAAGTGACAAGATCACTGTGGCAGTTGGAAACGTAGCGAGCGCGCATAAAATCGAGACGATCAGAGAGATAAAGCAGAGCCGCGACGTCTTTTTCAAATGCCGGAATATCGATGTGTTCGAGCTCTTTCCAGTGAGTATGATGATAAAGAATTGGGGTGGCGAATTGAGAGAGTAGTCGACATTGCTTGAGGGTATGGTAGCCGCGAATGCAGTGGGCTTTTGCATCTTGGGGGACGAGCTGTTCAAGTAGCATGGTATGTTCACGTGTTTCGGAAACTCCGCAGTCGTGAACCATACCGGCAAAGTAACAGAACTCTGCTTTATTCTCGGCCCAACCAAGCTCCAGCGCACATTGGTAGGCAATATAAGCGACGCGATGGCTATGGTGTGTATCGTCAACGCCTACGTAATCTAACGCACGCGCCACCCAGATAAGGGCTTGTTTTAGGTCGACTTCAAATCCCGAAGAAGAATCGGAGTAGGAAGGTTGCTTCATTGTAATTACCGACGTTTTTACTCGCCTGTGCTGATTTTATTTTGATGTTTTTAGGGGAATGCGACAGCGAATTAATACCTAAAAGGGGTGCACATGACTTCGTTATAGTTATATCGGGAATAATACCGCTTGTCGCACGTAAAATTCATCTCAAGCTCGCCATTCTTAGTCATTTCTTTGAACTACTTATTGATTTCGAAAGATTTCTTTTGGTTTGATTGACTTCCTTTGAAAACCACATAAATAGTGATGTAAAGTATTCTCATTATCATATTGTGTCGTAAAGGTAAGTTATGAAAAGAGTCGTAGTGTGGGGTGCAAGTAGCGGCCTTGGTTTGGCAGTTGCTAAGTATTTTGCAGAAAAAGGCGCAGAAGTTGTCGGTGTGGCGAGAAATCCAGACAAAAGCCCAGAACTGAAGGTGATTTGTCAGTCAACGTTTGCATGTGATGCCACGGTTGCTGAAGAGGTTGATCGCGTTGTTGAGCAGCTCGATCAAGAAGACATCATCATTAGCACGATGGGCAGCTACCGTGCAGACATTCCGGTAGATTACCTTGGCCATCGTCACCTTATTGATGCTGCCTGTAAAGCATCGATCAAGCGTTTTGTACTAGTGACGTCACTTGGTTGCGGTGATAGCTGGAAATACCTTTCTGACCGTTCTAAAGCGGGGTTTGGCGGTGTAGTGCGAGAGAAATCCTTGGCGGAAGCATGGCTACAAACCAGCGACTTGGATTACACCATCATTCGTCCCGGTGGCTTGAAAGATGGTGAAGTAACAGGCAATGGTGCGTTGATTGAACCTAAAGAAGTGCATGGTTTGGTATACCGTCAAGAAGTGGCTCGGTTGATTTTTGAGATGTTTGAAAAAGGCGAGGGAAGTGGGGAGATCTTCCATTGTGTCGACCCTGAATTGACGTACTAAGCTCACACGATAAACGGAATAATCCGCAGGGGCAGGGCTTAGGCGCTGTCCCTGCTTTCGTATAGAGTCTCGATATTTTCATTGTCAAGAATGCTAACGGAGAGATGAATCTGTGACCTTACCAGTTCGAGCTGAAGAAAAAAGCATCTAGAATGAATACTCAAAAGAAAAAGGACTTTGTATGTTGAAACATCTGCTTTATCGCGGTTACACCAATGGACTGAAGGTGGCCGCTTACGTTCTTCCTCTGCCGAAACCAACGTTATTTTCCGGCCCCGGTAGCATTCATAAACTCACAGAAGCTATCGCCGATCTTGGATTCAAAAAGCTGCTCCTCGTTACCGACGAAGGGCTAGTAAAAATGGGAATGGCAGAGCAAGTAGCAGAAAGTGCCAGAACGAGAGGTTTAGACGTCGCACTTTATGCAGAGGTAAAACCGGACCCCACTTATGATCAAGTTGAACGTGGATTAAATGTCTACCTAGAATCCGGTTGCGATGCGATTTTGGCGCTCGGCGGGGGTTCTGCAATGGATTGTGCCAAAGTCATCGCAGCCAGAGTCACCAACAAGAAATCCATTAAGAAACTCGCTGGTCTGTTTCGCGTGTGGAGGACGCCTGCACCTTTATTCGTGATTCCGACGACATCGGGTACTGGGTCGGAAGTGACGATTGCTGCGGTCGTCTCTGAACCAGATACCCACCACAAAACCCCATTAATGGATCCGAAGTTAGTACCTTTGATGGCTGCATTAGATTCGAATTTGCTGGTTGGTTTGCCTGCGAAGATAACGGCTGATACAGGTATTGATGCGTTAACACACGCTGTAGAAGCTTACATTTCTCGTAACGCGACGACGGAAACCAAAGCGTATTCCGTTGCCGCTGTTAAACTCATATTCCAATATCTCCCTCTTGCAGTAGAAGAGGGCAGCGATATTCGAGCTAGGCAAAAAATGGCGATGGCGTCTTACTATGCAGGCCTTGCCTTTACCAAAGCGAGTCTTGGCTATGTACATGCGTTCGCGCATAACCTAGGTGCTAAGTATGGTTTGCCTCACGGAATGGCAAATGGTCTTGCTTTGCTGCCTGTGCTTCGGTTCTCTTTCTCTGAGATTGAGCCACAACTTACCGCGCTAAGCGAAGCGTTAATGGATGCTCAACGTGAAGCTATGCCAAATGCACAAGCGTTCCTCGACAGGTTGGAAGGGCTGTACAACGAGATTGGCATCGAACAAACGTCGTCATTGTTGAAAACCTCCGACACTGACGAGTTGGTGACTTTGATACTTAAAGAAGCGCATTGGAACTATCCTGTGCCTAAGTTCATGAATGAGGAAGAGTGCGCCCAATTGCTCGCGGAAATCAGAGTTTAACTATCGCTGTATAAAATAATTTACACATATGGATTTTTATCCTTACACTTTGCTTGATCTTATTAGAAAGATCCTACAGAATCGTCATCATTCCAAATATGGTGTTAGGTCTGGTGTGCTGTAGCCCGATCTGATGCTGATAAATCTTATTAAGCTGTAAAGATAAATATACAATGAGTCGATCTAAAGTGTTTGGTAGCACCCTGATTATTGCAGGGACTACGATTGGTGCTGGTATGCTGGCGCTTCCTCTTGCGTCTGCAGGTATTGGTTTCTCAACCTCTCTTATTATCATGTTGGGATTGTGGGCATTAATGGCGTTTACGGCGCTATTGATGCTTGAGCTTCACCAATATGCGGACAGCAGTGCAACCCTTCATACTTTGGCGAAGCAAATCCTTGGTCAGAAGGGCAAGTGGGTGGCGAGTTTTGCGATGCTGTTCTTGTTCTACTCATTGTGTGCCGCTTACATTGCTGGTGGCGGTGCTCAGTTTGGTGACCGTCTAACAGAGTGGTTTGGGCTGGATATTTCAGGTTCGACTTCTACCATCATCTTTACTCTTATCGTCACTATGGTTGTGACAGTTGGTACAGGAACAGTAGACAAGGTTAACCGAGTGCTGTTTGGCCTTAAGATGGTGACGATGATCGCTGTGCTGTCATTTCTTGCGCCAAACGTGACCGAATCTTACTTGCTGAGCATGCCAATTGAACAAGGCCTTATCGTTGCAGCAATTCCAGTCATCTTCACCTCTTTTGGTTTTCACGGCAGTATTCCTGCGATTGTGAACTACCTAGATGGCGACACCTCGTCTCTACGTAAAGCCATCATCGTTGGTTCTACGATTCCTTTGGTTATTTACATCTTCTGGCAAATCGTGACGCTTGGTGTTGTGAGCCAAGATACACTGATTGAAAACGGTGGCTTAAGTGCGCTTATCGGTCAATTATCTCAAACGGTTCACCAATCAAACCTTGGTAGCGTAGTGGGTGTATTTGCTGACCTTGCTCTTTTGACGTCTTTCCTTGGTGTGAGCTTGGGTCTGTTTGAATTCTTGGGTGATACCATTAAAGGCGACAGTGAAAAACCAAACCGTCTGGTTGCTGCTGTAATTACTTTCACACCGCCATTAGGTTTTGCATTGTTCTACCCACAAGGTTTCATCATGGCTCTGGGCTACGCAGCGATTGCTTTGGCTATTCTTGCTATCTTCTTACCATTGGTGATGGTGTTGAAAGTGCGCCGCTCTGATGAGTTTACAGGAGAATACCGCGTGGCAGGTGGCCAGGGAGCACTATTAGTAACGGGCATTGCAGGTACGGGAATTGTGATGGCGCAGTTACTCATTACTCTGGGCGTGCTTCCTGCGCTGGGTTAATCACCAAGCTGATAGATAACGAACAACTCATCATGTATTGAAAAGCCAGTGTGCGAAAGTGCGCTGGTTTTTTTGATCTGGATTAAATTACCGTATAATTTTCGGTGAAAAGATTGGCGAAAATCTGTTTTTATTTCGTACACTTAAGTTGTGGTATGTCGATAATTTAGGTGGAGAAAAGCCGCTCTAATCACATCAAATACGCTGACTTTCATGAGCCTTTTCTTCTGGTTTCTCTACTTGGTGTGGAGGTGAAGTATGGCGCACCGGAGCTTTTACCCGTTTGCAAAACCGCTCAATGAGCAAATGCAAACACTGAAGAATAGGATGCAGGCACATTTACCGTGTGTCGATAGGGTGTCTTTTGCAAAATACCACCCAAAACAAGGCATGCTAAAATCCTTTGCTGAGAGTGAGTTCGACACTTGGTGTTTGGCTCATCATGAAGCGCCACTTCGTAAACTTCATAACTTAAGCATTGCTGCTGACAATGCCATTCCTCGTCTTGTTAACGATCTCTACGACATTAACCACTGTCCACGCATTCAAACCTTATTGAAAGAAGGTTATCACTCATCTGTTGCGATCCCTTGTTACGATCGCCAAACCTTTACTGGTTTTGTCTTTCTCAATTCGATTCAGCCTAATGCGTTTAGTGCAGAAGCTTTGAATGGGTTAAAGCCTTACTTTGAAATGGTGCAGTTCGCGGTGGAGTCGGAAGACCATGTTGTTAACGCTATCGAGCTGTTAGCGGAAAGAATGCAGTGCTTAATGCCAGGTTATTCACCAGAGGTTTACTCGCACAGTAAACGAATGGGCATGTACGCTCAATTGATTGCCACCCAACTTGCTGATACATACCAATTCAGTGATGAGGTTGTGGAGCAAATCGGCATGTTCACTCGTTATCATGCTCTAAGCGACATTAAGCTTCCGGCAGATATCGTGTGCAATCGTCGCTGTGTGAATGCAGAACAAGAAGCGCTGTTAACGGAGCACATTGAACAATGTGTGGAATCAGCAGATAACATTGTGGCAAGAATCGGCAATCCGGTTCATCCGAGCGTCACTTTGTTCCAACAAATCATTTCTTACCAACATGAAAACCTAGATGGCTCTGGTTATCCGTATGGTCTTGAGCATTCAGGTATTCCAATCGCTGCGCAAATAGCAGCCGTCGCCAATGTGTTTGATGTCATGACCACCCATCATCCATATCGTCAAGCGTGGTCAATTCCGTATGCCTTGTTAGAACTAGAGAAACGCGTTTACCAAGGCTTGTTATCCCGAGAGTGCGTGAATGCCTTGCGCGAACATCAAGGCTATCTAAAACAGATCATTCATAAGTACCCAGAGCACTACGCTGGTATGGGTTTAATGTGAGAGTGGAGGAGCAAACCGTGAAGGGAATCAAAATATTGACTAGGAGGTCAGAATAAATAATACTGTATATGTATACAGCAACTCGTTTGGAGGTGAAGTATGTTGTGGGAAACCCTAGAAAGAGTAAACCGCTTACGCCAACAAGCACTTGCGAATGCTGAATTCGTAGAGTCTGCAAAGGAACATGAAGAAGCTTTGCAAGACCAAGAGTATCATTACCAACCAAGAAAGCGTTCAGCCAAGGACAAACAAGGTAAGAAGTCACTGGCCGATATCTATAAAGAAGTAGAGTTTGGCGCTGACGCTCGTCATTAACTGGTTCAACAATGCTGCGACTCTCATCCTACTTTTCTCACCGTCGCAGCTCGTCCGTCAGCGAGCGCTGTACAATTGCAACGCTCGCTGCGTTAATAACAATCCTGATTTAATCTCTTCGTGACAATGTCACTATTAACGTATCGAAAGCATAAAAAAATCCCCCGAACAGTCGGGGGATTTTTTAGAAATCTGCTTTGCGTACATAATGGGGGTTTTTGTACTTTTTCTCGGGACCAAAAGTAGACACCACCAATTTATTCCATAACGCTTTATCAAACTCGCCTTTAGGAATCGAAGGGTAGAGGGTTTCTTCCTCTTCTCTTGCAAAGTTCATGTACTGCTTTTTCTTGATTTGGTTGTACTTCTTAGCAATTTGATTGTGCTTTCTTACCCATTCAAGTTTGTACTCACGCAGGGCTTTTTCACCTTTCTCTGCATCCATACGAGACAAGAAAAGACGCTTGTACGACACTTTTCTATCCAGCATGGTACGCATGACGGTTTGAATGTACTTACCGTGATGAGTAATGGTGATGTCATTCTCATCGATAGGCGTGATGCACCAGCTCTTTGGCAAAAAGCTTGGTTTCTTAAATTGCTTATTACGTTCCATCAGCACCTGATGAAGAACTAAATCAGATGTGCCGCGGAAAGTCTTTTGCCACTTAGCGATTCGAATTTGTAACGAACCTGGCAAGCGATAGATGTTAGTAAACTTATCTTGGTCCATGGACTTCAGTCATGAAATTAATATGCAATAGAAAACAGTTCGACATGAGCTGTGAGCGAAACGAAAAACACTTTTGCGGGGATAGCTCGTGTCGATAATTAACGCGATTTTACAACGACCTCGCGGATAATAGCGAGGGGTTATGTCAATAATAGGTAAGAAATAAAGAAATTGTTTAGATTATGAATGGAACTTTCGTATAAGAAAAGCCCGCAGCATAGCTAACGGGCTTCAAGTCAGTGGTAGCGCATTATGCAGACTGTTTAAACAGCTTCCTCGAATTGCTTGTCGTCTTCCTCTTCGATTTGCTGAATATGGCGATTGGCTTGTTGAAGTTGATACATCTGTGCATATCGACCATTTTGTTTTAACAGCGCCCTGTGTGTACCACTTTCAACTAAATCTCCGTGATGAAGAACGATGATTTGGTCGGCATCCAAAATCGTCGATAGGCGGTGAGCTATTACAACAAGCGTCATGTCTTGACGAAGCACTTCAAGGCTTTTTTGAATTAACGCTTCTGTACCCGAGTCGATGTTTGCCGTTGCCTCATCCAAAATCAGAATCTTAGGCTTAGCGACAAGTACACGTGCGAGCGCAAGCAATTGTTTTTGGCCTGCCGAAAGGCTCGTTTCACCTTGACCAAGTTGCGTATCTAACCCATTCGGGTAACGACGAATCTGTTCAACAAGGCCGACTTTTTCCAGCGCATCCCAAATCTGCTCATCTTCTACCTTTCTGCCCAAAGAGATGTTCTCACGGACGCTGGCAGGAAGAATATGTGGGTCTTGCTGTACCATCGCAACGTCTTTACGCAGCACGTCTTTGCCTAAAGATTTTAATGGACGCCCGTCAATCCGCAGTTCGCCGATTTCGGTTGGGTAGAACCCCATGAGCAAAGAAGCGAGTGTGCTTTTACCGCTACCGGTGTGGCCAACAAGCGCAATAAAATCTTGATGCGACGCTTTCAGTGAAATGTCTTTCAAGACGTCTTGTTTGCCATCGTAGCTGAAGGTCAGGTTGCTAAGCTCAATCGCACCAGTTTGCAGTGGCTTATGGTCATCCCCATAAGTTTGCTCTTGCGCATCGATCAACTCGAATACACGCTCACTCGATACCAATGCTTGCTGAAGCAATGCCAACTGCTGTGTCATCTCAATCAAAGGCTCGGTCACGCGCGCTAGGTAACTGATGAAAGCGTACAGAACACCCACGCCAATCAGCTCGACACCATTGAAGCCAAAGATAGCTACAAGAGAGAGTAGGGCAAGGCCTGCGAGCAAATCCATCAGAGGGCGCAATAGGTAGCCATTCAAGCGAATCACTTTCTTCGAGGCAACCAGATGGTCGTCAGTGAGGCCGTTAAACTGTTTGTTGAAGCGCTCTTCTTGCAGCATTAACTGCACCACACTCATACCTTGAATGGATTCGCTTAAATTGGCGTTAATGTCTGTCAGTAGGTCACGCATGTTTCGATAGCTTTCTGTACTGAGCTTTTTGAACAAGTACATAAAGCCGATTACGATTGGCAGCAGCACCAACACGACGATGGTTAGCTTCCAACTCATGTAAAACATGACGCCCAACATTACCAAGATCATTACTGCGTTTTTCACCACAGTGGCGATCAATAACTCATAAAACTGTTGCAGCGATTCCGTATCGTTGGTGATACGAGAAACCAACTTACCCGCAGGAGTGTAATCAAATGCCGATAAAGGCTGCTTGATCACGCCAGAGAAAACCTGTTTACGAATCGTTTTGATCGTGTTGGTTGCCACAATACTAAATTGCAATGATTGGAAGTATTGAAACACCGCTGAGATAAGCTGCAAGGCAATGTAACCTGCGGCAAGTGAGATCAATATGTCACGCGAGTAATCACCTTTCGCGATGTGTTCATCAATAAAATATTGAATCAGCCAAGGTCCGCCAGCACTGGCTAACGCCGCGATAAACAGTAGCGCCAAGCCTTTTAGCATCGGCTTTGGCTGTGACAATGGGTAAGACATTAACCGTTTAAACGTTGTCGATTGCTTCATGATTAGTCCTCCATTGCCTGTTCTAGTTTCTGGTACTGGTACATCTCCGCATACCAACCCTGACGTTCCAGAAGTGCTCCATGCTGGCCACGTTCTGCTATGTGTCCGTGATTCAACACCACAATCTCTTCTGCCGCTTCTAGAGCAGTGAGACGGTGGGCAATGACAATCAATGATTGCTCTCGATAGTAAGTCTCTAAGTTCTTTAGAATCTGGTGCTCGGTACGTCCATCAACAGCGGATAGGGCATCGTCCAATACCAATACTTGGGCATTGAGCAGCATGGCGCGTGCAATGGCGATACGTTGTTTCTGACCTCCAGAGAGGGTAATGCCTTTTTCGCCCACTTCTGTTTGGTAGCCTTCAGGAAACTTCTCAATATCGTCGTGGATACAAGCCAGTTTCGCCGCTCGATAAACGTCTTCTTTTGATGCGTTAGGGTTGCCCAGAGCGATATTGTCGAAGATAGATTTAGAGAACAAAAACGGGCTTTGGTTAACAACAGCAAAACGGTCTCGCCACTCTGGCAGGACTGCGTCCTTAATTTTGACATCACCAAACTGAATCGTACCGTTATCCATGTCATGTTGACGAAGCAACAAGGTTAGTAAGGTTGATTTACCACTGCCAACTGGGCCTGCAATGCCGAGCATTTTTCCTGGCTCAAGGGTGATGTGAACATCAGTTAGTGCTGGTGGCAGATCGTTAGACCAGTGGAATTCGTCAATCTTGATCTGCAAGGGTAAAGGTTGAGTGCCCAATGACGTTTCACCACTGACGATCTCTGGCTTTTCATCGAAGATTTCTTGCAGACGGTTCCACGCGGCAGAGCCTCTTTCCAAGATGTTAAATAGGAACGCGAATGCCAGCATAGGCCAGATCATAAGACCCAAATACATAGTAAATGCGGTCAAATCCCCGAGTGTGATATCACCTTGTTCAACTAAGTAGGCACCAGACGCCACGCTCAAAAAGAAAGACATACCAATAGTCAGCTGAATGGCTGGATCAAAGCGCGCATCGACACGGGCAACGGCGATGTTCTTCTCGCCCGTATCATCCACAACCTCTTCAAAACGTTGCTGCTCTTGGTTTTCTAATCCGAAAGCACGCAGCATGCGCACGCCGTTTAATGACTCTTGAGTCATGTCTGACATCGTAGAGAAGGCTTCTTGTGCGATTTTGAATCGTTTATGCAGAATACGAACGATGAAGAAGATGATGATGGCAAGAAACGGCATCGGCAATAATGCCATTGCAGTCAGCTTCCAACTGATTTGCGTCACCATGATGATCAGTACCGCGATACCAGTGATCAGAGAATCGGCCGCAGTTAACACGCCTTCACCTGCGGTCATAACAATGTTGCGAACATCGTTCGTACCACGAGCCATCAGGTCGCCAGTTTTGTAGCGCTCAAAGAATCGAGGGGGCTGAGTAGAGACATGACGATAAAGGCGATTACGCAAAATGGTGCCTAGTTCCCAACTCGCGCCAAATAACCAGATCCGCCACAGTATTCGACAGCCATATATCGCAAAAAACAGCACGATAAGGCCTAATAACCACATCACTAAGGTGCTGGTTTCGAGGGTATTATCTACCACGCCATCGACAATAATGCCGACCGCTTTGGGAGGAACAAGCTGAAGGGCTGAAATGACGGCAAATAGCAGGATGGACCCCACATACTGCTTCCACTTTAGTTGGAAATACCAACGTAGCTGCCAGAATATTCTCATTTCGCCTCCTGCTTAAATTATTGAATTTATTATGGAACCATTATTGAGCGAATGGATGAGTTTACAAGCATAATTTTTGAGCGAAATGAAAAACAACACAATGTATCGATTTTATAGAGGCTCTATGAATCGCAACCTTATGTATTGCTGAAAGGCGAGGATGTAACAAGATATTGTGAAATTATTGTTAAATGCTATTTTTGCGAAGTTCTGTCTCTAAGGCGGGTAAAAGCTCCAAAAGTATCACTCTTGAAGCTTATTTTTATCGGTTTTAGCAGTCTCTGGTTTGAATTCCGTATTTTATTTGACCACCTGCGGTTTTCGGATAATACACCTCTACGTAGCAGAGATGGAAAATATCGACAGGCTTGTTTGCGAAGCCGATAAGAAAGTAGGGCTCTTCTTCGTCTTCGACGCCATACCATCGATTGATGGTTAACTGAGGATCAAATCCCGCCAAATCGTGAGCCGGAATCACATTCTTAATATAGCCGTAATAGCCAATCAAATCGTTAACGCCGTCGTTGTCCAAGTCAATGTTCATCAGCTCTCCAGAATCGACGTTTTCTTGCGACTGGATCACGGCTTTTGCGTAGACCTGATTGTTGGCGGTCATCAGCGCCTCACGGGCACCATACAAGACAGCGATGCGAGCATCCTTCTGGATACCAAGAAATTTTGGGAGCGCAACGACACTTACCACGCCAAGAATGACGATATAAACCACCAATTCTATCAGTGTAAAACCTTTGGTATTACGCACAACCAACCTCCGAATATGTGTTTTTATAGTCTGCTATTCTGGAACAAAATTATGGTTGTAAAGGTATTGAAAAAGAATGAAGTTATGCGATGAATGGTTCGGTTCTAATATATAAAACAAGTTGCTTAAAATTGCAGGAGAAACTCATTCATTCTCACACAAAAAGTAAGCTTTTTCTCAATAAGAAGAGATGAAATACGTGTTGGAATAAGGCGTGGAACATGATGCCCTCAATCGAGAATTCCCTTTGATGAATGTGGCATTTGTATCACTAACGCACTGGAGAAGTTTGTCATGGTAAATGAAATCGGCTTTTTGGCGACGAGAGGTGGGTTAGTTCATCTCAGAAAGAACAAATTCGACGAAGGTACGATTTTTAAGGGAAAGCTGTTTTGAACGGTAAAGCAGGTGGATCGGCTTTGGCTTGGGAGTATGTTGATGGAGAATTTCCACCAATGTGCCAGATTGGATGTCTTGTTCAACTAAGATCTTTGGTTGCAGAAGAACACCAGAGCCTTTTAACGCGGCAAACTTAAGTACATCGCCATTATTAGACGTTAATCGGGTGTTGCTGTTTCCAAAGGTATTAGATGGCATGTTCACCACTTGTTGGCTTTCTCCTTGGTGATACTGAAACCCCAAACAATGACGATGTCCAAGGTCATCAAGCGATTGGATAGGGGCATGTTGATCAAGGTAAGAGGGTGAGGCGCAGTAAGTCATGTGGTATTCACCCAATTTTCTCGCGACTAACGACGAATCGACCAACTCACCGATTCGAATAATCACATCAGCTTCACTTCGATATGGGTCAATCAAATTGTTGTCCAACATCAGCTCGACGTTCAAATCGGGAAATTCTGCTAAGAAGTCAGCCACGATAGGAGCAATGACCTTTTTGCCATACGTGACAGGGCAGTTAACTTTTACTGTTCCGGTTGGACGGTTGATCAGCGTCTGGATCAGGTTCTCTGCGTTGGTGATGTCTTCAATAATGCGGTGGCACTCTTGGTAGTAGAGTCTACCGGCTTCGGTCAGGGACTGTTTGCGCGTGGTGCGATGAATCAGCTGTGTACCTAAGCTTTGCTCAAGAAAGCTCATGTGCTTGCCAACCATGGTCGGTGAAATATCAAAGTGGTGTGCGGCATTACGAAAGCTGCCGTGTTCGACCACGTAAGCAAAAACTTTCATGCTTGTTAATTTGTCCATTGCACACCCAGAGTTGATAAAGAAATAACTAAAGCAGAGTTTATCAATCATATGAGGTTAATTACAGTGGCGAAATGATTAAGAATGGAGAAAGAGAGCCATCATGAGTGAGACGATTTTTGTTACCGCCGAACTGAAAATGAATGCTGATAAACCAAGACAACAAGTGATTGAAGCCATTGAACAATTTTGCCTTGATATGCAAAGTGAAGCGGGATGTTTGCAAGCGAATGCGACCTACGATTCGAAAGAACCACAACGTGTGATTCTTTGGGAGCGATATGAAAGCCGCGCCGCGATTGAAGCGCATTTTGCTATGCCGCATACACAAGCGTTTATTGCGGCTGAAATGGCGGAGTTAGTTCAAGCATTCGAAACCCAAGCTCAATAGGAGAAGTGAACATGAAATGGAGCATTTTAGGCACAAGCTTTATCTCAGGTGTCATGGCTGAGGCAATCCAAGGCGATGACAAGAGTGAACTGTACGCGGTTGCTGGGCGTTCGAAACAAAACTTAAAGGTATTTGCTGAGCAATATGGCATCGAAAACACGTTCAACGATTACGATGCGTTGATTGCCGATGAGCAAGTCGACATTATTTATATCGCATTGCCAAATCACCTTCATCATGACTTTATTGTCAAAGCGGCGGAGCTGGGGAAAGCGATCCTGTGTGAAAAGTCACTGTCGGTAGATATGGAAAAAACCGAGCTGGCACTTCAAGCAGTAGAAGCGCACAAGGTGTTCTTTGCTGAAGGCTTGATGTACTTGCATCACCCGTTGATCAGCGAGTTACTTTCGGTGCTTAAATCGGGAGAGATCGGTGAACTTCGCTCCATCCATACTTCTTATATTGCGTCGATTGCGCAGTTTGTTAATCCAGACAGCAAAGGTGCTTTGTATAATTTAGGTTGCTACCCAATATCATTGGTGCACTTGGTGGTGAAAACCATGTTGGGTGAACAAGCCTTTGGAAACCGCTCTATGACGGCGATTGGTCGACGAGGTAACGATGGGAATATCTGTGAATCGAGCTTGATGATGCAATTCGGTGAGCAACAAACGGCGAGCGTGCATACCGCCGAAGATCACGGATTGAAACACCAATTCACCATCCTGGGTAGCAAAGGCTGTATTACGTTAGACTCGAATCCATGGCTACCAACGCAAGATAACCAGTTTAGTGTGGAAATTTACGAGACGTCGAAGCGTGAAGTGTCTGTTCCGGCGGCAGGGGATGCTTTTTACTATCAAGTGCGCAATATTCGCCAAGCGGTTGAAGCAGGGTGTACCTCGTTAGAGAACCCTTGTGCAACATGGGACGATTCTCACCGTATCATTCAGCTACTGACGGAGTGGGAATCACTGGCTTCAAAGTAAGCCTGTGTTTAGGTGAAATAGACCAATGAAAATAAAAACGGCGTACTAACAATGATCAGTGCGCCGTTTTTACTTTGTGTTCAGTCTGGATTAAATGCGGTTATCGCCAGTGCTGAATGCAATGACTTGACTGATTTCAGTCAAACTTCTACCGCTTTCTTGCTGCCATTGAACAAAGGCTTTGTTAGTTGCGTCGAGCGATTTCTTAGTATCTTTGCCACCTTCAATGATCTTGCAATTACGCAGATAAGCTTCAACGTCGCTAGACAGGATAAAAGTGTCAACGCCCATTTGACGCAGTGTGTAAGGGCCAGTATTTCCGCCTAAGCGATTCCCTTTTTTCTTTAAATATGCCCACAAGTCGGTGACTTTTCCTTGTGGCCAATCTGCGACCATTTGGCCAAAAGATCCGTATTCGATTTTTGCTTCGTGGATCATACGAGCGTTGGCAGGAATCGACATGACTTTGGTGAGGTGGCGAATAATGCGTTTGTCGGTTGCTTTGGTTTCCCATTGCTCGTCTGACAGCATCAACAACGGCTCAATCTTAAATCCGAAGAATACTTCTTCGAAGTTCGGCCATTTGTTGCGAACCACGCTCCACGAAATCCCACATTGGAACACCTTCATCGAAAATGCCGCTAGCCAACGGTCATCGGGAATCGTTGCCAGTTCTTCTTTGCTTAGTGGGTGAGACAAAAGTGCTTCAAGTTGATCTTCGCCGCCTTTGCGCTCGGCTGCACGCTGATAAATCGCATCAAATTTCTCGATACTCATAAAGGAAGTTAGTCCTAGTTTATGTCGATATTTGCGAAACATACTACGCTTAAGTGGCTGAATCGTAAATTGATGGAGTGTCACAAATGAAGAAGGTCACATTAACGTTTGTCGGGGAAGGTTCGGATCGTATTGCAGAAAAATTCTATGCGTGGATGACGGACGGTGGGTTAGAAGACAGCATGATTGAGAATTTATCTGACCGTGAATTCTCAGTTGTCGGCATCACTGATATGGATAATGAAACGCGTGATGTGGTAATCAATACGGAAATGAACTAACGAGTTGTCTTTGGTCTGCAAGTAGAATCAGATAAAACAAAGCCCTTCACGAGAAGGGCTTTGTTGCGTTTATAAGTATGGGCACCTAGTTGTGTACCAGCGTTAAACCACTTGGTAGTGCATCACCAAAGATACGCTTCGATTCGCTCTCAGAAAGCTCTTTGACTTCTTCAACCAGCGATACCCAAGATTCAGGCACCTTGCTTTGCTTCAACTTAGCCAGTACCTGTTCACGGTAGTCGTCTGAGATATCGAATAGGCGGTCGCCCGTCTTACGACAAATCATTACGGCTGCGAAAGCGATCATTGGCTCTTTCTGCCAGTTCTGTTCCAACAGCTTAGGTAACCATTGTTCCGCTTGTTCACGAGGAATGACATTGTGCTGGCTGCCATATAAAGGCGTACGTGATGCCAAGCGACCCATTGCCCACCAGTGCGCTTGTTCGAACTGATTGTGGTTGATGGCTTTGCTCAAGAACCACGTTGCCAATAGAACTTTGTCTTCGACTTCTAGGTGTTCAAGCGATGCCGCTAATCGAACCATGGATTCATAACCCATGTCTTGTGCCGCTTTGGCGGATTGTGGGTTTTTCATCGCGCCAGGGTGTAGGTATTTCGCGATGTCCGCCAAGATGGTCTCTTGCTGCTCTTGGCTCAAGCCACCTGCGATGCGACGCCAGAACACCCACCAGTCAGTCCAACCTTGATGGTTCTTGAACTGAATGTTTTGTTGGTAGAGACCCCAAACTTGTTCAATGCGCCATGAGTCGGTTGGATCGCCAAAGCCCGGACGCAGTGCAAAACCTGCCAAACGAAGCCAGTTTTTCTCGTGTTGTTCAGAACGGCGACGACGTTTACGACCTTGTGCAAAGGTATCGAACAGTTGACGTAGGGTCGTGAAATCCCACTCGTCGCGCTTGCCAAGTTTCTTCTCAAGATCTTTGGCTAAGGTTTTGATCTCTTTGCTTTCCGCGCTTTTTTTATTACCGCTGTAAAGGCGAGCGATCAGCTCCTTACATTCGTTCAACTTAGGGTGAAGTTTAACTTGTTCACTGTCGTCGGTTTGCTTGTTACGAACTTCGAATTCCAGCTCCCAACGTTTGTTGTCGTCTTCTGCGCTGACACATTCCATCTTAAGCGTGCCGACTTCAGTCAACTGACACGCCAGTTGCACTTCTACGCGCTCTTTCTGGTTGGCTTGCAGTTCGGCACCTTCACCTTCAAGGGTGGTGATATAAGGCGGCAGAGGCGCAAACAAGTCCGGATCAACGTCAACCATCACACCGTTTTGAATAGTGATGTTATTGGTTAAGGTGTCGTGGGTAGAAGTCAGCAGGTTAAAGCGAACGGGTTCACCTAGGGTAAGCGAGAAGCGACGACCACTTAAGCGGATCTCGTGACCTTCTTCTGTACCTTTTGCAAGCAAACAGAGCGCTTTGCCCATCTTGTTCTTTTCTTGAAGATGCAAGAAGTAAGAACGGGCTGCACCACCACCAATTTTTAGCTGTGCACCACGACGCGCTTTACCAAACGCAACGGCACCCAGTGCAACAGACCAATCTGGATGCGGGTTATCTAATACCGTAACCGGAGCACCACGCCAATCGGAAAGTAGGGTAGTGACACGCTCAGTCACAAGTTCACTGTTGAATACACCACCATTGAGTAGCAAACCGACTGGAATGGCATTTTGTTTGTCGTCTTCAATGCCAAGAGCGGCACGAGACACTTGCTGATGCGTCGTTAAGAACTCGGCAACGTGTTTGCTCACTGCAGGGTCAGCGACGTATGGAAGACCAAACTCAACAACGGCGCTGCGGCGTTTGTCTGGTACTTCACTGAAATCAGAAAGTGGGAAGAAGCCATCTAAAGCGATTTGGTGCACTTCTTGTTTGCTCAGCCCAATACTTTTTGTTCCGCCAAGAAGTTTTGAGCCGCTGCCCAGCATAGTGATTTTCACTTCTTCAGGTGCATTCGCTGAAAGCAGGTTCTCTTTCGCTTTACGCGTTTGTTGAATCAGCTTAGTCAGGCTTGCTGCAGTGAGCTTCTTACTCTGATTGAAGCGGCTTTCCGCAAGGTGCGCGAGTGCTAAGTCGAGGTTGTCACCACCAAGCATCAAGTGTTCGCCAACGCCAATACGATCAAGGGCTAACTCATCTTGAGAAGAGAAACTTGCTTCAATCAAGCTCAAGTCGGTGGTACCACCACCCACATCGCACACTAGGATCAGTGGCAACTCTTTGAGCTCATCAGCTGCGGTTTGCTGGTGGCGTGCGTACCAGTCGTAACATACGGCTTGTGGTTCTTCGAGCAGGACGATTTTTTTCAAACCTGCCAACTCAGCGGCTTCAAGCGTAAGCTTACGAGCGGTTTCATCGAACGATGCTGGAACGGTCACAACCACATCTTGGTCTTCTAGCTTATTGCTAGGGTGACGGTAGTTCCATGCTTGACGAATGTGGTTGAGGTAGCTTGCGCTGGCAATGACGGGAGAGACTTTGTCCACGTCTTGCGCGCCAGCCCAAGGAAGAATATCAGAACTACGATCCACCGCTTGGTGTGATAGCCAGCTTTTAGCACTGGATACCTGACGTCCTTCCACCTTAGCGCCTAATTCACGAGCCCATTCACCCACGATCACATTACTAATGTCGCCAGATACAGGTTCGTTTTCCCAAGGAAGTGTCAGGTCAGAAGGGGATATTTGACCAATCGCAGGGTGGTAGCGGAAAGAGGGCAGCAGTGGCTTACGAACCACTTCACCCGGACCAATCAATTGGTCGATGTCGAATAGGGATACTTCGGATTGTTCAAGGTTGTCGGTGATTTCACAGTACGCCACCACAGTGTTTGTGGTGCCAAGGTCAATACCAACAAGAAAACGAGGAGATGCCATACAAACCTTCGTGTATTTAAAAACGGCACCCGATTGGATGCCGTTTGATTTCTATTTATTCTTCTTCGTTTGAGTTGCTTTTCGCGTCTTCGCGCACATCGAACTCAACATGCCATTTTTGACCGTTATCAGCGGCAATGGCTTCTAAGTAAAGCGTACCAAGCTCTGTCACGCGAGAGGCTAGGGTTACCGGAACCACTTCACCTTCACGGCGACCTTCAGATACTGGCAGCGTTACTTGGATTTCTGGAAGCTCTTCAAGCTCTTCTGGTGCCCAGTAGTCTAGGTGAGTACCTGCTAGGTCATCACGACGAACCGTTGAGCCGAAGAATTGGAAGTTAACTGGCTGACCGATGATCAAACCAAACTCTTGGCTTGGTACGTCAACGCTTGAACCTTCTTC
Source organism: Vibrio sp. M260121 (assembly GCF_036533715.1). Lineage (NCBI taxonomy): Bacteria > Pseudomonadati > Pseudomonadota > Gammaproteobacteria > Vibrionales > Vibrionaceae > Vibrio > Vibrio sp. M260121. Next base: position 33,779 of record NZ_JATABF010000035.1, read on the forward strand.
CATACCAAATGGCGCAACACAAAGTGCTTCCATTGGAGGCGCCATACCCGGAATCGCTGGCATTGCACTTTCGATACCCACGTAGTACGCCGAAGCAATACCACCACGGATGCGAACGCCTTGACCACGACGTACAGAGCCGTAGTAAGCCGCACCGCTAGCAACTGCAAGGTCTAGATCCACACCTGTTAGGCGTTTTGCCATTTCAGCATCTGCTTCAATTAGCCATTCGTTGATCGTGTCTTCTAGACGAGTTGCTAGAAGTTTCGATTTCAGAACACCACCGTTGAATAGGATTGCGGTTGGCTTGATGAAGTCAGCTGATTGCGCTGCATCCGCACCTGGCATACCAGGCATGTTAGCGAATGGGTTGAAATCTTGAGCTGCTGCTTCTGCGCCATTTCCTGAAGTAGAAAGAGCATTGGCTTGTTTAGACAAGAACGCAGCAATGTGACGAGTAATGCCTGCATCTTGTGCGTAAGGCAGACCCATTTGCGTTAGTGCACCACGGTTACGTTGAACAGGGTGGTCAGTAATCGCAACTTGAGGGAAGAAGCCGTCAACCAGTGTTTGTTGTACTTCTTCTTGAGTCAGTTCTGTTTTCAGCGTTGCGCCAAGCAGTTTAGAGCCACGGCTTGGTACTACGATTGGCACTGACAGAAGTTCGCTGTCGTTCAATAGCGCTTCTTTTGCGTCGCGACATGCGTGTGTCATTGCCTGAACTTGCCATGGCTGTAGCTCTTTGCCTTCTTGCGCTAGCTTCATCTTCAAGCGGTACGCAAGTGCAAGGTCCATGTTGTCACCGCCAAGTAGGATGTGTTCACCTACCGCGATGCGGTTCAGAGTTAGGTTGCCGTCGTCTTCAGTTACTTCAACCAAAGAAAGGTCGGTTGTACCACCACCGATATCGACCACAAGTACGATGTCGCCAACTTCAACTTCGTCGCGCCATTTGTCGTTGCTGTTATCGATCCAGTTGTAAAGTGCAGCTTGTGGCTCTTCTAGAAGCGTTAGGTGCACAAAACCAACATTGCGTGCTGCTTCTGCAGTTAGATCGCGAGCAGCAGGATCAAAAGAAGCAGGGACCGTAATAGTCACGTCTTGATCGGCAAGGTTGTGATTTGGATTCGTGTGATTCCAAGCATCTTTTAGGTGCTCTAGGTAAAGCTCTGTCGCGCGAAGAGGGGATACTTTTTCCACTTCTTCTGGGCTACCTGCTGGCAGGAAAGCATCACGACGGTTCACACCTGCGTGGCAAAGCCAAGATTTCGCACTTGCAACAAGACGAATCGGTGTTTTTGAACCTAGGTTACGTGCAATTGCACCAACCAGAGCTTTTGGCTCGCTCGACCACGGAAGAACGCGTGATTGCGGGTTCATTTCGTGCTCGTGCGGCTGGTAAAGGAAAGAGCCTAATTGGCTGCGAGTCTCTACCGTGCCCGGCGCAGTAAGTTGCGGGATAGGCATCACTTCAACGCGAGCATCTTCGTCGTGAGTATCAACAAAAGACATGACACAGTGTGTTGTACCTAAGTCGATACCAACACTGAATTTAGGCGTCTGTTGAGTTTCAACAGACGCTTCTTGAGAATGGTTTTCTTGGTTCATGTGTTCCATTACAGCTCAACCTCAGCTGGAGCGATCACAGATGCATCGTAGTTCTCAGCCAGTTTAGGCAACGTCATTGATGTTGCTTTCCAACCTTTGTGAACTAGCGTGCCGTTGAATGGCGCGCTGCCTGTTACGTTGCCAGTTAGGCGGATTTCTTGTGGGTTGAAGCCTTCTTCAACCGTAATACGAGTTTCTTCGTCTTCGTTACGAACGTGCGCTAGCGTCACGTAGTCGTTCAGTACTTTCTGACCGCCAGTGTGGATTACGCGAGCAGCTGCGCCTACTTCTTCATCAGAGAATGACGTTAGGTCTTCTTTTAGGAAGTCAATCAGGCGAGCTTCTTGTTGCATGATAGAAAGCAGCTGCATTGCAGAGTCCGTTGATGCTGTTGCAAGTTTTGATTCAACTTCTACAACACGCTCTACGACTTTCTCTACTTCCACTACTTTTTCTACTTCAACGATCTTCTCAACTGGTTTCTCAACCTCGACGATTTTCTCGACCGGTTTTTCTACCACTTTCTCGACCACTTTTGATTTGCGCGATACCGCGATCAGAAGAAGCAAAACACTCGAAGCTGCCAAACCAGCATGCAGCATATCGAACGTTTGAGGAATTAGGTTCAAATCAATGTTCATGACGTTTTTTCTCTTTCTATTGATTTATTGGTGCTCAGTATTGGCTCATGTGTTTACTAAAAGGATCGTCTTTGCGACCTGCACCAAGTTTAGACATTAAAATGATGGTGGATGGTAGCATATTCAAGGCTTAAGACTGTAATAATTCGTGAATATACCGCATGATTAGCATGAAAAATCAACGATTAGACGGAGCGGCAAACGTTGTTGCTTGATGTTTACCCACATGTGGCGCAGTATTTCCATCATTATCGAAGCATTGCACGCAAAAAACGTGGAACACGAAATGACATATAGCACGGCTCAACAGAGCATTTTCAAACGATATTCTGCTTCTATTGTAGCCTTTATTACGGTCATTATCGTTACCGCTGGCATGGTTGGTGTTGCTTACAAAATTCAACAGCGTTACACCATGACCATCTTTGATACCTTGGCTGACCGCCAAGCGGAATCTCTAAAACTTGCCGTAGAAAACGATCTTGAGTTCATCGGTGCGGGTGCGAACTTTTTTCACTCCGTTGATAAGTCTTACTGGACGCAATTTCCTTACTATGCGAAGCAAGTAGTGGGCAGCTCAGAGAGTTTGATTGCTTTACAATGGATGCAACGTGTTGAGCCGAGTGAGTTAGAAAGTTACCTCGCCAAAACACGTCAAACTTTCCCAGACTTTCAGATTTTTACTGTACCCAAGGATGGCGAGAAGACATTCGGATACATCCTTAAAGACGATGCGCCTGCTTACGTGGCGACCGATATCTATCCAAGAACCGCAACCAACCTGTCTTTGCTTGGCTTTTATTCCTCACGTCTGCGTTTTGAGTTGATCTTAGATGACATCATCACTCATGACAGAGCCAACATTTCAGACAAAGTTCGTCTATTGCAAGATGGCTACGACCAGTCATTAGAGAAAACCGGTTTATTGGTTTATCACCCAGTATTCAGCTTCGACAAACAAGAATTGCTTGGTGTCGTTGTTGGGGTAGTGCGCAGCACGGCTTACTTCGATCAACTGATCACAAAGACGGCAACGGAACTGGATATGTCCGTCAAGGTTGAAGATAAGGGGTTTGATGCTTACGACGATCCTCTGTTGTTTAAGAGTGAAAACTGGGACGCTTTAAACGGTAAGATCATCAGCCGTACTATTCATTTGCCAAACCGAGATTGGGTCATCGAGTTTAAACTTTCTGAATCCGTATCTGCGTGGGAGCGTTCAGTACTGTATGGTACAGGCATCGCGGGTTTGGTTATCGCCTTCTTGATTAGCTATATCGTTAATCTACAGTCGCGGGAGAAGGAACGCCTTGCGGTGATGCTTGACAATAAAACGGTGGAGCTAAAACGCATGGCAGAGTTGGATCCGTTGACCCAATTACTGAACCGACGCGTATTTAACGATAACTTACTGCACTACATTAATAGTGGCATTAAGTTCTCTCTAGTGGGCTTCGATATTGACCGTTTTAAGCTTATTAACGACAAATATGGGCATTTGGCCGGGGATGAAGCGTTATTGCACGTAACCAAGTTGGTGAACGCAAATCTGCTTGATGGTGACCGCTTTTACCGCGCCGGTGGTGATGAGTTCTGCATTTTATCGCGAGTGACGGATAAAGAAGAGTTGGCCGTCTACTTGGATAAGCTACGTGGGATAGTGGCGAGCTCTCCGTTTGACTACGAAAGTACGCCAATCATTTGTTCGCTAAGCATCGGTGCTGCGGTGCACAAAGATGAAGATCCTGAGAGTTTATTCCACAAAATGGACGTGCAGCTCTACCAAAGTAAGGAAAATGGTCGAAACTCTGTATCGATCGGCGATTAATTCAGCGAGCAAATTCGAGTTTTGAGATTGGTTACGGTAGAATCTCACGCTTTCAAATTTGCGTTAGGAATCAAGACAAACTATGAACCATAACCGTATCGTCTGCTTCGATTTAGAAATGTGCTGCTGGAATGAAAACGGCGTGGGTCGCACGGGCGAAATCATTGAAGTTGGTTTGGCTGAAATAGATTTGTCGAAAGGTGAAATCGTAAAGCGAGCGCAATACTACGTGAAACCAGAACACGATGAAGTGTCTTTGTTCTGCGCCGAGTTAACGGGCATCACACCGCGTAAGATTGAAAAGCAAGGCCGACCACTAGAAGAAGTACTTAAATCGATGCTGAAGAACTTCGGCGGCCGCAATAAGATTTACGCATCATGGGGACGTGATGACCTTATCTTGCTTGAAGAGTGCCAACAAAAAGGCCTTGATGCGCCATTTACCGAGTTCATTAACCTAGCGACGTTGTACCGCATTCAAAACCGTCTTAAAGACAAACGTATTGGCCATAAAGCGGCGCAAGAAGCGAAAGGTATTGAGTGGGAAGGCCGCCAGCATTCGGGTTACGTGGATGCGTACAACTTAGCGAAACTTGCACTGACCATGCTGTAAACCTAGGCTTTCATCAATCTTTCATTGGAATTCAGTCTTCTCGTCATAAGCCAGTACTAAATTAGTTATTAATAGATAACAACAATGTTGGCTTGGCTCTGGAAGGAAGGCGATTTGTTTAGGCTGAATCCAAGATAGAGACACAAAAAACGCGCTCATGTAGCGCGTTTTTTATTGGTTGTTACTTATCCTGAGGCTGCTTTACTGAGATTGCAGCTTCGCTCGAATAAAGTCACTGTGGTCGACGTAGAGTAGCTCCGCTGTTTTGCGAATTACGGCATCTTCCAGTGGATCAACTTCTCCATCAGCGTACGCTACTTCCCACATACTCTTGATGAGCTCATAGCGGGTTTCTTGAGAAAGCTCACGCAGCTGAGATGTAAAGTCATAAAGGGAAGTCGACTCACTCGATTTGCTTTGAGCTTGAGCGAGGAGGGTGTTGGTCTCTTCTTCCGTCAATGAGAGTAATTTCATGATCAGAGAACGTTTAGTTGCTTGCTCTCTTTCATCGATTTGATGGTCTGCACCCGCCACTTCACAAAGCAAGCATGCTATCGCCATATTGGGTGACAGTGTGTTGGATTGGCTAAGGTCTGAGCCTTCAATAAGTTGTTTAAATAATGAAGTAAGCGAATTAAACATGTTAAACACCAAGCTGTTATCTATTTATTTAAGATGGTAATGGTTCGAGAAAATCTCAAGGTCTTGAAGCAATTTGATCAAGAACTCATACGATTGAGAAGGTGATTTTGCTCAATACTCTGTTTGACCGCAAAAGCGCTGATTTATTCCTCAACTTGTGTTGGAGGGAAATATATTGAGTCACCTTCACCTGTTAAAATACTGATATTACTTGGCTTTCCATCTTCATCTAGTCTCAGCTCGCCAATCGCACTTTGGTTCACTAATCGGTAGAAATTGTAATTGCTTGGGGCGCGTTTAAAAATCTTCAAACGCTTGCGCTTTGTGAACAAGTTCAATGGTGAGCGAGGGCTATACAACATGCGATCCATAGCATCACATGCGCTCAGCAGTTGTGCAGGAAATTGGTTCTTAATCCCACTGCAAGTGATCTGATAGATGTTTGGACTATTGCGGCGAAAGCGCAACTTGATGTCATAAGCGAAAGAGTAGTGCACGTCACCAGAGAGAATCACGAAGTTAGTTGGTGTCTTGGTGTGAGTGAAAATACTGATTAAGGTATTCGCACTGCCGGGGTGCGCCATCCAGTTTTCTGCGTCAATCAGTAATGGCTGACCAAAGCCCGTCATGATGCGTTGCAGCGTTTCAATAAACTTCACACCAAACATGGGCGCGGCAGAGACAATGATCACTTTGTCTTGATGCATCAACTCTTGTTGGAATTCAATCAAGGCTTCCCAATCCATTAAGCCTGACGGTTTGTTCATACGAGATTCTGAACGCCAGCGACGATTACGCGTATCCAGCACTACCACTTTTGGTGAGGTGTGAATCGTGTAGTGCCAATCTTCAAAGCGATAGAGGTACTTAATGAACTCGTCTTGGGATTCTGAAGTGAGTTCTTCAAAGTAGCGGCGCGCATGCCCCATAAATGGGGCGTTGAATTTTTCTGGCGCGTTTCCCCAACCTTGGCACAGCCAGTAAGCGATCAGGCTATTACCGATGATGCGATGCGAGAAGAGGTTCTCATTGGCTGCTTTTTCCCAGCCAACTGTGAGATTCCAATCGTCGGTCACGTCATGATCATCAAAGATCATGTAAGTAGGAACGTGAGCGAGCAAACGTTGGACTTTATCCAAACCTTCAACAAAAGCATCGATGTGAACTTTCTCGTCACGCCAATGCTGCTGCCATTTGGGCTCTAGAGCTTTTCCGCCCGTAGTGAATTTTCTATCCAACAAACGCTCGCGATTGACTAACGTCCAAGGCACTGGAGACCAAACGAGTAGGTACATCGCAAACAGTTCGGCAAAACTAATGAGATGGTTTTCACATTCGCGCGAGCTGAAGATGGGTGTGCCACGATGAGGTAAGAACTTGCTCAGTAAGCTTCCATCGTCGACGTAGTGGGGCAGAATGTTATCTCGGCCATAAAAGCAATCTGGCCTTTGATACAGCTCTTGCGTGTTTTTAATCGGCGCTTGTTCGAACTCTTCATCGGGTAAGCCCAATAACTCAACCAACTGTTCGATGGCGTCCAGCATTGGCCCCGCCACATGATCGGCATAGATTTGATCGCCGCTCATGATCAGCATATCTGGGCGGTCTTCTATCTGCTGGCTAGCAACTTTTGAGTCTGCTTGGACGAGTGTGTCCTTACTGAAATGATGTGGGTTACGACAAGAACCGTGCAATACATAATCAGCTTTCTCGCTGATCAAGAATTCTACACCTTGTGCTGATTGCTTATCTTCGCCATAGGTAAGATGGGGCGTCAACTCGGTTAACAAACCGGATTGAGTATGGAGCTGATAACGCAGTGCACGGTGGGTAGGAAATTCGCCTTGCAGCGTCAGCATGCAAACCCAAGCACGTTTACCGACTTGTAATCGATGCTCTGGCGATACTGGTTGAGAGTAATATTGCGCCCCAGTGGTTGCATCGCTGATTTCAACCAAGCCTTCGAGAGGTTGCGTGGTCACCAACCAAATGTTCACTTCCGTTGCGGTGACTTTTCTTAAAATCGGACCGGCAACAATCAGAGGAAGAGAGGAAAGTTCGTTGGTGTTGAGCGATGTTGGCAAAGCGGTTCCTTAATATTTTGAATCAGTGTTCTGAATCTTCTTCGAGTATTTCGATAACTTGCGAGCTACTAAGTTCATGTCCCATCAGAAACAAACCTAACATGGCATCGGCTTTTGACGCACTATCGCTATCTTCATCAAGGATTTGTTTTAGGCGAGTACGAATCAAGTCAATTTCATGGTCAACAAAACCACGGCCTTCTTCTTCGCCTTGGCCATCTTCTGGTGCGTTATCGAAATGCATAAACAGCATGTCACCATCAAGAGTGGTGCTTTCCAAGCGTTCGGGTAGCCATTCTTCACCCATCACGATATTGGGGTCGCTACCTTCCGGCAAGTTGTTGATTATGGAGATGAGTTCGGATGCTTTCACGATAAACTGCGGCTTTGGTCATTGGTTTTTTATTGTATCGGTGAATCTGGCAAAAATCTAAATCTCATTGACGAGAGAAGAGAGAAATTTGACCGTTTCCCGTTTGATTGTGTGCAGAGTAATCAACTTAGCCAAAAGTGCAGTGTGTAGGAGGTTAACTTATTGCCAGTGTTAACTGGTAGGGCTTGCTCTTTGGTGTATAAAGCAAAAATTTCACAGATAGGCGGGTAAAGTCAGATATACTCTTTCTCATTCGAGACCTTCTCAAATAACAGTGACATAGAGGAACTATGAAACACGTATTAACAGTATCGCTGGCATGTTCTGGTTTATTGCTTAGTGGTGCTGCTTTAGCGGAGTCAAAAAACGCAGAGCAAGAGTGGGGGATTGCAGCGATGTACCGTACTGCTTCAATTCCATTTTATACTGCCAATGACGACTCAACAGTGAGCACGTTTGTGCCAATGATGTTCTTTGAAAACGAGCATCTCTACATTGACGGTATTGAAGGTGGGGTGTTCTTGTATGATGAGAGTGACTCCGATTGGCGTGCAAGTGCGATTATGCGCCTGCGCTTTGTAGATATCCCGAAGTCCATTCAAAATGCCTTCGAAGGGGATCGCGTCGATTTTGGTGGTCAGATTCGTTACAACTTTGACGAAAACTGGCGTGCTGAATTTGAAGTGATGGCGGATGACGAATTCCAGTTTCATTCTAACTACCGAATCGCTGCTAACTATGAGTTTGGCGATTGGGAATTAGAGCCCTCTTTTACAATTCGTTATAAAGACGCCGACTTCAACAGTACTTACTACTCGTTTGATGAAGTAACGGGCGAGAAAATTGGTGCGGGTATTGATGCGAATTTGGGTATCAAAGCACGTTACCACGTAATTTCTAACCTGTATCTATTGGGTGAAACCAGTATCACTCGTCTGGATAGTGAAGCGTACAATAGCCAAATCGTGGAAGATCGTTACCAAGGTGAAGTATTCGTTGGCTTTGGTTTCTTCAATGATAAAGGCAAAGAGAGTAAGTCAGATTTGCGTAATCGTCCGTATCTGCGTGTAGCTCACGGTTGGGCAACGCCTTCCAATATCGGCGATATTTTCAAGTTTAATGCCGAGAAGGACGAGTACAACAACCAACTGACGTCGCTCTTCTATGGGCACCCTTTGACGGATGAAATCTTCGGTTTACCGATCGACATTTATCTGACGCCAGGTCTGGTCCACCATTGGTCATCGGAGGTTCAATCGTCTAGTACTGAATATGTGATGGCGATTAAGGCTTACTACACCTTTAATTGGCCGACCAAATGGCGTTTTGGTGTTGCAGAGGGTATGTCTTACATTGATAACATCACATACATCGAAGGCACTGAGATGGAAGAGAAGGGCTACACCGCAAGTAATTTGCTGAACTATCTCGACTTCTCATTTGATGTGAATGTAGGCGATCTGTTTAATCAGAAAGATTGGGAAAACATGTGGGTCGGTTACTCGCTGCATCACCGTAGTGCGATTTTCGAGAGTGCTTCTCAGTTTGGCCGTATCAAAGGCGGCAGTAACTACAATACGATCTACTTCCAGTACGATTTTTAAGCTCAGCTGAAAACAAATACGAATAAGCCTCATCTTGACATGAGGCTTATTTACTTTCTGTTAATTGGTAATTATTCTTATTTCTATTCTTCTGTATTCGTATTTATTATCCATTCAACTTATAAGCCATTCTAATATTTAATTGAATTGACACCTCTCTGACCTATTAATATTTCATTCATATAAAACGTTGAAATGAAATATAAGATTGCATTTTGTATTTTTTAATAATTGACTGTGGTCAAGATTATCACCCCTTAAATCTACAAGGATATTAATAGTGGCGGGTGGCCATGCCTTAGTTGCTCAAGGCTTGTGCTGTCTAGCTTAATTGATGGTTTTGTAGAAATGTTGTTTTGATTTGCCTTGTGTATTAATTAAAGCGAAATTAGATATTTTCAATGAATGCCTATTTTGAAAATACAATCTCTATGTCTTTTGTTTCTAACGAGTGTTCTTTCCCCACTTAAAGCCATTAATTAAGCGCCACGACCAAATTCAAAAACGTAATTTAGGAAAAAACCATGAGTCAAAATGGTAAGTTTAATATTACTCGGCGTGATGCTTTAAAGGGTGGTTCTGCGCTTGGCGCTCTAGCGCTAGCAGGAAACGCACTTTCTCTCCCGTTTGCAACTAAAGCGGTTGCCAAAGAAACACCAGCAAAACCAAACGAAAAAATTGTCTGGTCGGCATGTACCGTAAACTGTGGTTCTCGTTGTCCACTTCGTATGCACGTGGTCGACGGTGAAATCAAATGGGTAGAAACCGATAACACGGGTGATGATGTGTATAACCACAACCATCAAGTTCGTGCTTGTTTGCGTGGTCGCTCTATGCGTCGCCGTGTTTACTCGCCAGACCGTTTGAAATACCCACTTCTTCGCGTTGGTAAACGTGGTGAAGGTAAGTTTAAACGCATCACTTGGGACGAAGCCTTTGACCTCATTGGTGACAACCTAAAACGCATCATTAAAGACTACGGTAATGACGCGGTTTACCTAAACTACGGTACGGGTACCTTGGGTGGTACGGTAACTAAGAGTTGGGATCCAAGCGCGACATTGGTTGCACGTATGATGAACCTGTGCGGTGGCTACCTGAACCACTATGGTGACTACTCAGCAGCGAACATTGAATGTATGTCTGAGTATTTCTATGGCACTTGGGTAGACAACAACTCGATTGACGACGTACAAAACGCAGATCTTTGTCTGATGTTTGGTAACAACCCTGCAGAAACTCGTATGTCGGGCGGTGGTCAGGTTCATAACTACGTGGACGCAAAAAACATCAGTCACACACGTACGATCTGTATCGACCCTCGTTACACCGATACTGCCGCGGGTCGTGAAGACCAATGGGTACCAATCAAGCATGGTACTGACGCTGCACTGATCGCGGCTATCGCACATGTATTGATTAGCGAAGATAAAGTCGACCAAGACTTCCTTGACCGTTACTGTGTGGGTTACGACCGCAAAACACTGCCAGCGTCAGCGCCAGAAAACGGCAGCTACAAAGATTACATCATGGGCACAGGTCCAGATGGTATCGAGAAAACACCAGAGTGGGCGCAGCCAATCACAGGTATTCCAGCGGATGTGATTTTGAAACTTGCGCGTGAAATCGGTGATGCAAAACGCATTTACATCACCCAAGGTTGGGGTCTACAACGCTCAGCAAATGGTGAGCAAGCGTGTAAAGCGATCATGATGCTGTCTCTGCTTCGTGGTCAGGTTGGTCTACAAGGTGGTGGTACTGGTGCTCGTGAGGGTAACCATTCTTACCCATTCCAACGCTTCCCGAAAGTGCCAAACCCGATCAGCGCTTCTATCCCAATGTTCCTTTGGACAGACGCGATTTTCCGTGGCACTGAGATGACCGATCTTACTGATGGCATTAAAGGCGTTAAGAAGCTGCAAAACAACATCAAGTTCATCTGGAACTATGCAGGTAACTGTCTAATTAACCAACACTCAGACATCAACCGCACACACGACATTCTTCAAGATGAAAAAGCGTGTGAAATGATTGTGGTGATCGACAACCACATGACCTCTTCTGCGAAGTATGCCGATATCGTACTGCCAGACTGTACAACGTCAGAGCAATCGGATTTCTGTATGGATGGTGCGGCTGCATCAATGCCTTACTTCATCTTTGCAAGCCAAGCGATTAAACCTCGTTTCGAATGCAAACCTATCTACGACATTATGTCTGGTGTGGCGAAACGCATGGGCGTGTTTGATGAGTTTACTGAAGGTCGCACTCAAGAAGAGTGGCTGCAATGGATGTACGCTCAGACCGTTAAACAAAACAACGATCCAAACTTGCCGTCTTACGATGAGATGAGAAAACAGGGTATCTACAAGAAGCAATTCGACCGTCCACATGTGGCATACGAAGACTTCCGTCGTGACCCAGAAGCGAATCCGTTGCCTTCACCGTCAGGTAAGATTGAAATCTACTCAGAGACGTTAGCGAAGATCAACGAAGAATGGGAATTGGACGAAGACGAATCTATCAAGCCATTACCAGAGTACGTTTCGACGTTTAATGGCTGGGATTCTCCTGATCGTAAAGAGTACCCGCTTCAGTTAACGGGTTTCCACTACAAAGCTCGTGCGCACTCTACGTACGGCAACGTCGACATCCTAAAAGCAGCGGCACCACAAGAGCTTTGGATCAACCCAGTCGATGCGGCTTCTCGCAACATTGATAACGGCGATTTGGTCAGCGTGCGCAGCAAGTTCGGTGAAATGAACGTTCGTGTAAAAGTGACCCCACGCATCATGCCGCATGTGGTTGGCTTAGGTGAGGGCGCATGGTACGCACCAAACGCAAAAGGTGTTGACCAAGCAGGTTCAATCAACGTGCTGACAACACAACGTCCAAGCCCGTTGGCAAAATCGAACCCGAGCCATACCAACCTCGTTGAAGTGACGCTAATTAAGAAAATGGGGGCTAAATAATGAGCACAGCGAAGCAGTATGGCTTTTACATTGATTCAAGCAAATGTACTGGCTGCAAAACATGTCAGCTCTCTTGTAAAGACAACAAAGATCTGGGTATCGACCGCAACTTCCGTCGTGTTTACGAATACGTAGGCGGCAACTGGACGGAAGAAAACGGCGCGTTCCGTCAAAACGTGTTCGCGTACTACCTATCGATCTCTTGTAACCATTGTACTAACCCAGCGTGTACCAAGGTTTGTCCATCAGGTGCAATGCACAAGCGTGAAGAAGACGGCTTTGTCGTTGTCGATGAAAGCGTGTGTATTGGCTGTAAATCTTGTCACATGGCATGTCCTTACGGCGCGCCTCAATACAGCGAAGAAAAAGGTCACATGACTAAGTGTGATGGCTGTTACGAACGTGTCGCTGAAGGCTTAATGCCAGTGTGTGTTGATAGCTGTCCATTGCGTGCGATTGAGTTTGGTCCAATTGATGAGCTACGCGCGAAATACGGTTCAAACGCGGATGTGGCACCACTGCCAGATTCTCGCATTACGAGCCCGAACTTGATCGTGAAGCTAAATCCAAATGGTCGTCCAACCAATGACCGCACTGGTTTCCTACAGAATCCAAGAGAGGTGAAATAATGTTATACGAAGCACCATTAGTTGCCTTTACGGTTCTTGCTCAAACAGCAGTTGGCGCGCACCTAACGGTTAATGCGTTCGAGAAATTCGGCAAGCCACCACGCGTGACAGAACCTCGTATGAACATCGCACGTTTCGCTATCTTGGTTGTAATGGGATTGGGTTTCTTGTTCTCAACCACTCACTTAGGTAGTCCACTTCGTGCCTTTAACGCATTAAACCGTATTGGTAGTGCGGCGCTGTCTAACGAGATCTTAACGGGTGCAAGCTTTCTGTCTCTAGCGGGTTTGTACTGGTTGCTGACGATTCTAAAAATCGGCAGCGAAGGCGTTCGCAAAATTGTGAACTGGTTGTCTATCGCAGTTGGCGTGATTTTCATGTTCGCGATGGCGAATGTTTACCAAATCGAAACGGTACCAGCATGGTACTCACCAATGACCACGGTAGCGTTTTGGTTCACGGTCGTGACTTCGGGTCTGATGTTCGGTTACACGCTAATCAACGTATTGGACGTGACGGCTGAGAAAACCAATCGTCGCCTAATGTGGGCTGGTGTAAGCCTGATTGCGCTGAACCTAGCGTTCTCAGTAATGCAGACGATTTACTTCGCAGGTATCTCAACGGCGATTCACAGTGGCTTGGATCAAATCACCATGCTATCTGGCTATGTTGCTGGTCATGTGTTGTTGCTTGTGGTTGCTGCTGCTCTTTGGGTATTCGCTGAGTTGTTTACCGCAGAAGGTCGTCAGAAGAACTTGCTGGTTATCGTGGCATTCGTTGCCTTGTTCGTCGCAGAGATTCTGGGTCGTAACGTGTTCTACGGCATGCACTTTACATCTGGTTTGTACTGATAGCCGTTATTTGTGCTGATAACCATTATTTGTACTGATAACAATTAGCAGAGTGGGGCGAGTGTTCGTCCCACTTCTTTTCCGTTTTACTTAATTGAAGAATAAAAACACCAGTCATCAAAGGTACTTCATGCAAATTTCTCAACTTGAACCACAAGATACCAGCATCGTTCTTAAGCTGTTTGGTGCGCTGTTTTACTACCAGCCTAAAGATTATCCAGCGGCAAATCTCGATACGTTGCTGAGTAATACTGATACGCCAATTGAAGCGCTTAATGACATGCTGCGCAGCTTTCAAAACGAGAGCGAAGAGGCACTGCAAATGGAGCACGATCGCATGTTTGCTGGTATTGGCGAGATGCCAGCACCACCTTGGGGCTCGGCTTATCTGGATAAAGAAGCGGTGTTGTTTGGTGAATCAACCATTGAATATCGTTACTTCTTGCAGCGTTGTGGTTTTGCTTTGGAATCTGACCAACGTGAGCCAGAAGACCAGATCGGCTTGATGCTGATGGTGTTAGGCATGTTGATTGAAACTGATCAACAAAAACTGGCGACTGAAATGTTGCGCGAGCACTTGATGACATGGTTTGGCTTTTTCAACAAGCGCTTCAAAAAAGCGGTGACTCTCACGCCTTACTCAAAACTGTCTAACCTCACTGAAGAATTACTTCAGTCCTTGAGTGAGCAATACCAAGTCGTTGTGCCAGCAAAGAGAGATTACTCGGATGCGCCAGTCTGAATCGGTTGATCTAAGTAAGCGACGTCTGTTTTCGTTCCGTCGTGCGCCAGTAGAGCAAACTCAAGAGCCTCGTGTAAAAGCGAGACCGCCTTATGCGGTGGAAGAGTCGATGTTCACTCGGCTGTGTGATGGGTGCGGAAAGTGCGCTTCTGCATGTCCGAGCCAAATCATAGAAATGGTCGATGGCGTTGCCGCGTTAGACATCAGCTACTCGGCATGTGATTTATGCGGTGCGTGTAAGTCTGCGTGTCCTACATTGGCGCTTTCTAACCAAACAGAGTCTACAGGTTTGGTAGCAACTATCTCGAACAGCTGCGAAAACTTATACGGTTATTGCGGCAGTTGCGAGAACAGTTGCCCATATGATGCTTTGCAATGGCAGGACGATGTAAAACCTAAAATTGACGCCGCCAAATGCAAAGGTTGCGGACAATGCGCGCAAAGCTGCTACAACAGCATGATCAGCTTTGACTTAAAACGATAAAAAAGGGATTGGCGCGAACCAATCCCTTTTTGTTTGTATTCAATTCTATTCAATCTTACGCCAAGGTTGCCAATTGGCTTTGCGCGCCTGAAATGCCTTTCGCTGCTGCGTCTTCGCCCATGTTAAGCGCTTCTGCGTAAACAAACTCCACATCCGTGATACCAACAAAGCCCAATACTGTGCGTAGGTATGGTGTCATGCTGTCGGTTGGTGAGTCTTTATGAAGACCACCACGAGTGGTGACTACGATTGCTTTCTTACCTTCAATCAGACCTTGAACGCCGTTTTCTGTGTATTTGAATGTCACGCCTGCACGAGCAATCAAATCAATCCAGTTTTTAAGCTGAGTTGGAATCGTAAAGTTGTACATTGGTGCTGCGATAACCAAAGTATCTGCTGCTTTGATTTCTTCAATTAGGGTATCAGATAGGTCAACCACCGCTTGTTGCTCTTGCGAAAGATCTTCTGTTGCACGTAGTGCTGTCGCAACGGAAAAGTCTAAAACTGGCAGTGGATTTGCAGCTAAGTCACGAACCGTTAGCTTATCTTGGTCTACATTTTTGATGAAGTCTTCAACCAGTTTATTTGATTGAGAGTAATCGCCAAGGATGCTTGATTTAAGAGCTAGTACACGAGACATATGGATTTCCTTTAATAAGTGCTTTCGGCTATGTGATGCATTATAGGCAATGCCCCGCGACTCAAAACCCGATGGATTTGCTTAAGTTGTTCGAAAAAATTGAATGATTGTTTGAAGCTGCTTTCCGTTATCTTGTTCTAGCCCTTATGTGCTACAATCCGCGCAGTTTTATGTAATGAAAAGAATAGGAAACGCTTTGACTTCGTCACAGCCCCCAAAAAAGAATCCCGCTGAAGAGCAAGCGACACCGTCAAATGGTGCGCAAACTGCCAAAGCGAAGCAGGCTAATGCATCTCAAGCACAAGCTTCTCAGAATGCTGCGCCTCAGGCTCAAGTAAATAACGCGGCGTCACTACGCAAGGCACTTAACCAGTGCATGATGCGTGACCGTTTCCGCTTGAGTAAACGAATCTCTGGTGCAAACAAAATCAAAAAAGACGCAGCACGTAACGCTGTGTTTGATGAAATCGCATTAGACATCGCCAAATCCATGATGGTTGTGGAGCAACGTAGTAGCTACAAACCAACGATTGAATACCCTGAAATCCTGCCTGTCAGCCAAAAACGCGACGACATTGCGAAAGCGATCGAAGAAAACCAAGTGGTTATCGTTGCGGGTGAGACCGGTTCAGGTAAAACCACTCAGCTACCAAAAATCTGTGCTGAGCTTGGTCGTGGTAAATTCGGTCTGATTGGTCATACTCAGCCTCGTCGTCTTGCGGCGCGTTCGGTTGCAAACCGTATTGCTGAAGAGATGGAAACCAAGCTTGGTGAGTTTGTTGGCTACAAGGTTCGATTCAACGATCAGATCTCTGAAAACACCCAAATCAAATTGATGACGGACGGTATCTTGCTGGCTGAAATACAGCATGACCGTTTCTTGAATCAATACGACACCATCATTATCGATGAAGCGCACGAGCGCAGCCTTAACATCGATTTCATCTTGGGTTACTTGAAAGAGTTGCTGCCACGTCGTCCTGATCTGAAAGTGATCATCACGTCGGCAACCATCGACCCTGAGCGTTTTTCAAAACACTTCAACAACGCACCAATCATTGAGGTGTCAGGTCGTACTTACCCAGTAGAAACGCGTTACCGCCCACTAACTGGTGATGACGATAATGATCGTGACCAACTTGAAGGTATCTTCGAAGCGGTAGACGAACTGTGCGATGAAGGTTTAGGTGACATCCTGATCTTCATGAACGGTGAGCGTGAAATCCGTGATACCGCTGATGCACTGTCTAAACGTAATCTGAAGAGCACGGAAATTGTGCCGCTTTACGCGCGTTTGTCGGCGGGTGAGCAGAACAAGATTTTCCAACCTCATGCTGGTCGCCGCATTGTACTGGCAACCAACGTAGCAGAAACCTCGTTGACGGTTCCGGGCATCAAATACGTTATCGATCCAGGTACGGCGCGTATCAGCCGATACAGTTACCGTACTAAGGTTCAGCGTCTTCCAATCGAGCCAGTTTCTCAGGCGAGTGCGAACCAGCGTAAAGGTCGTTGTGGTCGTGTGGAAGAGGGTATCTGTATCCGTCTGTACTCAGAGGAAGATTTTGAGTCACGTCCGGAGTTTACCGATCCTGAGATCCTGCGTACCAACCTAGCGTCGGTTATCTTGCAGATGACGGCACTTGGTTTGGGCGATATTCAAGCCTTCCCGTTTGTGGAAGCACCTGACAAACGTAACATTCAAGACGGTGTTCGCTTGTTGGAAGAGCTGGGTGCAATTAACGCAGAAGCGAAGGACCCGAAAAAACGCCTAACCAGCGTTGGTCGTCAACTTGCACGTCTTCCAATCGACCCACGTTTAGCGCGTATGGTATTGGAATCACCAAAGCAAGGCGCATTGAAAGAAGTGATGATCATCGCGGCTGCATTGTCGATTCAAGACCCGCGCGAGCGTCCAAGTGACAAGCAGCAATCATCAGATGACAAACACAAACGTTTCTTCCATGAAGACTCAGATTTTCTGACGTTTGTGAACCTATGGAACTACATCCAGAAGCAGCAAAAAGCGCTGACGGGCAACCAGTTTCGTAAGCAATGTAAACAAGATTACTTGAACTACTTGCGCGTGCGTGAGTGGCAAGATGTGTACTTCCAAATTCACCAGTCGATGCGTGAAATGGAATTCAAACTTAACGATGAACCTGCGTCTTACCATGGCGTACATAGCTCAATCCTTGTCGGTTTGTTGTCGCACATCGGTATGAAAGACCAAGAGAAGAATGAATACCAAGGTGCGCGTAACGCTCGTTTCCATATCTTCCCTGCATCGGGCCTATTCAAGAAACAGCCTAAGTGGATCATGTCTGCTGAGCTGGTGGAAACCTCAAAACTTTGGGGTCGCATCATCGCTAAGATTCAACCAGAGTGGATTGAACCACTAGCGAAGCACCTGATTAAGCGCAGTTACAGTGAACCGCATTGGTCGAAGAAACGTGCAGCAGTCATGGCACACGAGAAAGTGATGCTTTACGGCGTGCCAATTGTACCGAAGCGTTTGGTGAACTACGGCAGTATCGATCCAACCGTCAGTCGTGAGCTATTCATTCGTAGTGCGTTGGTGGAAGGTGAGTGGGAAACCAAGCACGCGTTCTTCAAGCAAAACCGTAAGCTTCTTCAAGAAGTGGAAGAGCTTGAACACAAATCTCGTCGCCGTGACATCTTGGTGGATGACGATGAGCTGTTCGATTTCTACGACCAACGTGTTGGCACTGAAGTGGTTTCTGGTAAACACTTCGATACATGGTGGAAGAAAGCGTCGAAAGACAACAAAGAGCTGCTGAACTTCGAGAAAGAGATGCTGTTCAAAGGTGATGCAAGCCACGTTACTGATTTGGATTACCCGAACTTCTGGTACCAAAACAACCTGAAACTCAAGTTGAGCTACCAGTTTGAACCGGGCGATGATAGTGACGGCGTAACGGTGCATTTGCCGTTGCCGATCTTGAACCAAGTTGAGCCTGCGGGTTTTGACTGGCAGATCCCAGGTTTACGCCATGAGCTTGTGGTGAGTTTGATTAAATCGCTGCCGAAGACAGTGCGTAAGAACTTTGTTCCTGCACCAAACTACGCCGATGCTTTCTTAGCTCGTGCAACGCCGATGGAAGCGCCACTACTGGACTCATTAGAGAAAGAGTTGCGTCGAATGACGGGTGTGGAAGTTCTGCGCGAAGATTGGAATATGGATCAAATTCCAGAGCACTTAAAGGTGACTTTCCGCGCGGTTGACCATAGAAATCGCAAGTTGAAGGAAAATAAAGACCTTCATGAATTGAAAGAGAGCTTGAAAGATAAAGTTCAAGAAACCCTTTCAAAAGTAGCGGATGACGACATTGAGCAACAAGGTCTGCACACGTGGAGCTTTGGTGAGCTGCCGAAGGTATACCAACAAAAACGTGGCGGTTACGACGTTAAAGCGTACCCAGCGATTGTTGATTCTAAAGACAGTGTTGAAATCAAACTGTACGAGACCGAATACGAGCAGGTCACGGCAATGCAAGCGGGTCAGCGTCGTCTGATCTTGCTGAACGTGCCGTCGCCAATCAAATACCTGCACTCTAACTTGCCGAACAAGTCGAAGTTGGGTCTGTACTTTAACCCTTACGGTAAGGTGCTGGATCTGATCGATGACTGTATCGCGTGTGGTGTCGATAAGCTTATTGAAGAGCAGGGCGGTTTGGTTTGGGAGCCAGAGAAGTTTGATGCACTGAAAGAACACGTTCGTGCTGAGCTTGGTGACACGGTGGTGGACATTGCACAGCAAGTGGAAACCATTCTGACGACCGCGTTCAACATCAATAAGAAGTTGAAAGGCAAGATCGATTTCACCATGGCGTTTGCGTTATCGGACATCAAAGCACAAGTCGAAGGATTGATCTTCAAGGGCTTCGCGACAGAATGTGGCTGGAAACGCCTGCCAGATATTCTGCGTTACATGCGTGCCATTGAGCGTCGTATGGAGAAGCTGCCGATCGATCCAAACAAAGACCGTTTACACATGCTGAAAGTGGAATCAGTGATGAGCGACTACAAAGAGCTGCTCAACAAAATTCCGAAAGGTATGGTGATTCCAGAGAACGTGAAAGAGATTCGTTGGATGATCGAAGAGCTTCGCGTGAGCTTTTTTGCTCAACAATTGGGCACTCCGTACCCAGTTTCTGATAAACGTGTCAAAAATGCGATTGATGCTTGCTAATCGTTCAGTAAAATAGCGGCAGTTTTTTCTTGTGGGGATTGCTGAGTAATCAATGGTTTGTCCAGTGATAGGCTCGATTGGTACAGTAATTGCAGTTATTCACCCACAAGTGATTTTTAGTCACAAGGGAGGCAATGGTTCGCCTCCCTTGTGTTTGCAGTACCGACCTCTGCGGGTGCAGAAGTGGGTAATAATAAAAGAGTAAAGGTTGATGATGAAGAAAACTCTATTGGCAGTGGCACTTCTAAGTGCTTCTTCTGCAGCAATGGCAGATTCATGGATTTATGGTGGTGCTTCTGTAGGTCAGTCTGACTACAAAGGTGAGACTGACACGTCTTACTCTGTACACGTAGGTACAGGTATTCTGCCAATTATCGGTATCGAAGCGGGTGTTACTCAACACGGTGAATTCAAGATCGCTGGTCAAGAAACTAAACTGACTTCTTACTACGCTGCGCTTAAACCAAGCATCGACTTCGGTCCTCTGCATGTTTACGCGAAAGGCGGTATCCACCAGTGGGATAAGAAAGTTTCTGGCGGCAAAGACGACGATGATGTGGATCTAATGTACGGTGTAGGTGCGGAATACTTCATTTTTGGCCCTATGTCTGTTGGCGCAAGCTACATGAACTACACAGCGGGTAAAGACGACATCGGTACGTTCTCTGTAAACGCGACGCTGCACTTCCTATAATCATCGAGCCTCTCGAAGATTTATTTGATAAACACCGGCAACGCGCCGGTGTTTTTTTGTCTGTAAATCACACAAATAGACATTGAACAGAAATTATTCATTTCTTGTTCTTAAAACCTGCCACTTTTTGAATATAGTATTTACCTAGATACATAAGGAACGCGATGCAGTTCGCGTGATGTTCCGTTCAGGAATCGAACAGGAAAGGTATAACTATGAAAACAAAACTCTCGTTATTGGCTTTGGCGCTATGCTCAACATCTGCACTTGCTGACTCTTGGCTTTATGCTGGTGGTCAAATTGGTCAATCAGACATCGATAGCGAAAACGACACCACTTATGGCATTCATGTTGGTACGGGGATCTTGCCGCTGATTGGTATTGAAGTGGGCTATTTCAACCATGGCCAAGTGGATTTAAATCTTGCTGGCAACCGAGGTGAGGTGGATTTCTCTTCCTTCTACTTAGCCGCAAAGCCAAGTATCGATTTTGGTCCACTGCACGTTTACGCGAAGGGTGGTATTAACGCGTTTAACGTCGAATACAATGGAAACCTGAGTAGCTTGGACAAAGACGATGGCGTGTCCTACATGTACGGTGTTGGCGCGGAATACTTCTTGTTAGACAACATTTCTGTCGGTGCAAGTTATCAAGCGTTTGGTGTTGATATCGATGGGGACAGCGATACAGTAAGTAGCATCACAGGTAACGTGACGTTCCACTTCTTATAATATGGCTTCAGACAGAGTCGTTGGAATCGTAAGATTTCGTTTGATTTGAATATGAACAATGAGAAAAGCCCGCCGTTATTTTGAATAAAGTAACGGCGGGCTTTTTGTTTAGTCCTGAATCGGATTAGGTCGGCACTGTATGTTGGTGAGAGGGACAAACTTGTCGTCTTTCTCGTAATAAACGCCGCATTCCTCTTCACGAAGTTGCAATGTGTATTGATCGGGCAATTCGGTTTCTGCGCCGTTCAATGGCATGTTGTAACTCTCCATCAATTGCCCAGAAACAATCAACAAATGTGAGTTTGTTTCGAAGGTATTGGACGCAATTTTTGGCGGCACTTGGTTGCCTTGAATTGTCGTGATTGCTTGTTGGATCTCAGTCACTGTGTCTGCAGACGTTTTAATGCTTAGTGCATTGACTGCATCATCGCTGTGACCTGAAGAAGAGCAACCCATTAGCATCACGCTGATACCCGCTCCGGTAATTATTGCTTTTGTTTTAGTTAATTTTGACATGAATAGCCTCTTGTCGAAGTGGATCAATCCCTTTATCAAGTGGAGTGCCACCTAGCATAGGCATCGCTCTTGGAGCTGCCGCCACAGCAGGCGCAGGAGGACAAGTTCCTGTGTTCATGTAGTTTAGCGCTGCAGACAGCATGCCTTCAGAGCTGTTACCCAATGGCTTGGTCAAGTCATCTGCTACAACACAGCCTTCCACTTTGTCATCTATACCAATATTAGACGATACTAGACTTTTTGCTGTCGGTGTAAAGCCATCAGCGAAATCACCAAAGCCTTTTGCGTTAGAAGACTTGAACTGAATGGTGTAGTACATGTTGCCGCAGTTTTGCTCTGGCGAGAAGCCGTATGGCTTACCTGTTGTCGTGGTACCAATTTGAACCACTTCAACATCAATACCACGAAGACCGTTGATGAGAAGTTCACTTGAAGACGCCGTATTGTCAGTAGTCAGAACGTAAACGCGTTTCGCACTTAATGTTGGTAGGGCAATGTCAGTCAAGATACCTTTACCCCAATCAATTTCAGTATCGACAAAGTTATAAACGTTATTTTCTACCTTGCCAGAGTTCATGATCTTGTCGTTGTAAATCAACTCAGCGAAGGTGGCATTAGGGTGTGTGCCTGCCAACATGTAGCCGACCTGCGCAGACTGCCAAACTAAACCACCACCGTTGTAGCGTAAATCCATCACGATCTCTTCAACGTTTGCTGCCGACAGCTGATTAAACGCATCAATAAGTGGCTGTTGCGCAGTCACTTCAAAAGCGTTGTATTGCATGTAGCCGACTTTTGTTCCGTTGTTGTCGATGACTTTTACATTGCGTACTGGGCTTGTTGCGACATCTGCCGATGTCAGAGTCACCACCTTCGGAGCACCATCAACGGTTTCGAACGTGAAGGTGTAGTTTTGACCTAATGTAGGGGAGAAAAGCGTATTATTGATGAAATCAATCTCAGAGCTTGAAGATGTGTTCACAACATCAACATCATTGATTTTCAGTAGCTTGTCGCCACGAGCAACGCCATTTGAAGATGCTGGAGAGTTATCTTCTGTGTAAGAAATGATGATTTCTCGTGGCTCATAGCTTTGAACGAATTTCCAGTTGAAGCCGAAACCAGCAACAAGACCCGCTTGTTGTGATTTCATGTAATCGTCGTAAGAGCGAGTGAAGTGGAATCGGTCTTTATATTGGCCAGAAGCCGTTCTTTCTGTGGTCACCAGCGAATCAAAATAAGCCGCAACGGTAGGGAAGTAGTTTGGATTGATATCAGGGATTTCGTTATACCAAAGATAGGTTTCATTACTGAAGGCACGTAAGAACATTTTCTCGTGAAGCGTTGAGCCTGCCTTGTCTGGGTAATCTTTCCCGGTGTATGGGTCAATACCTGTTCTAGCGATGCTACATTGGTTTGCATAACTGCTTGCTGGCGAGGAGAAGTCTCCTGAAGTCCAACTCACGTTATTACTTGTTGCAGAGCTAGTGCTGTCTCCACCGCAACCTAGCAATGCAATAGGGAGGGCGGTTAATAACGCTGCTTGTTTATACTTCAACATAATGTGTCCTTACATCTATGATGTCTATAACCTTAGTTGGTTTTGATTGAGCTGTATAAGCAACTTGAATGTATAAACTTCCAACCTAATTGTGCAAGATGTGGGCGTTTAGAGTGTGAACGATCGTCACATTAAAGTGTAAACTATAGCTACGTCTTAAATTTAAAAGCATCGATAAAATAATGGCTTATATTGATAGTGTTGGAGTTATAAGAGTTGAATAAACGAAAGCTAATACACTTGGTATTCTTGGCCTCTGAATACCAAGTGGCGTGCTGAAGTTCAACAGTTAAGACATTCGATTGAGCTGTGTTTGGTATTTCTTTTTAAGTGCTTCATTACCTGCTGCGCCTTCAAGTTCAACCATTAAACGAAGCGAAGGTTTTTTGACCCCATACATTTGGTTAAAGCGCATTAAGCGAATACGAGCATCGGTGTAGTTTCCGCTGTCGATCTCTAGCTTAGCTAACTGAAGGATAGACTTAGGACGGTGAGGGTCATGATCAATAGCGCGAGTAAAGTAGTACTTCGCTTTATCTTTATTGTTTGATTTCAGGGCGCAGAATCCGGCATTTTCGTAGCTGGCAGGGATCAGGTAATAGTATGGTTGCTCAATCGCTCGATTAAACATCTTGTCAGCTTGTTTGTATTCGCCTTGCTTGCACAGGAAGGTGCCGTAGTTGTTGAGCACGTTACCGTTCTTTGAATTCTGTCTTAGAGAACGTTTATACATGTCTTCTGCTTTAGTATCTTCTCCAACGGTTTCGTAATAATGGGCCATTGAGAGCTGAGCTCGGTAATAGCTTGGCGCGTGGGTGAGGGCTTGCTGGAGATTGTCGTGCGCTCTGATCATGCTACCGCTTTCCAAGTAACCTAAGCCTAGAGCGATTCGAGACTCTGCCATTGAGACAGGATCTGCTTTGACGACAGGGCTGTTGCCTTCTTCATTAACGGTCACACACCCCACCAAGCCTAATTGACTTGCTAATACCAACGTACTGAGTTTTCCAAACTTCATATCCATGCCCCACATCCCTGATTCACAAAGCATGATATGAATTCCGATGCAAAAGCCTAACGAGGATAAAACACTATGCGATCAGGTTGGCAAACTGACGTAAAAAAGCCGCCAGTTGGCGGCTTGGTTCACACTCTAAATTCAGGCAGTTAGTCGTCTTTAGTGAAAGCGTCTTCGCTGAAATGATCCAGATCGTACGGCGTTTGTTGGTAAACGCAATAGTTCAACCAGTTAGAGAACAACAAGTGTCCATGGCTGCGCCAACTCGCGCAAGGTTGATTGTCTGGGTTGTTGTTCGGGTAGTAATTGATTGGAATGGCAGGTTCCATCCCTTCGCCCAAATCTCGAATGTATTCATTATGGAGTGTGTGAGAGTCATACTCTGGGTGACCAGTGACAAACACATTACGCTTGTCTTTCGTGGTTGCTAGATAAACACCCGCGACATCGGACGTTGCGAGAATATCGAGGTCCGTATGTTCTTCTAAAAACTCCGGCGAGAAATCTGCATAACGAGAATGTGGCGCTAAGAACGTATCATCGAAACCACGTAAAAGAGGGTGGTACTGATGGTGGATAGAGTGATGGTACACGCCTGATAGCTTTTCTTTACGTGTTTTCTTTGGCAGGTTGTATAGAAGCTTCAACCCCGCTTGTGCAGCCCAGCACACATAAAGTGTGGACGTTACGTGATCTTTTGCCCACTCCATAATGGTCTTTAAGTGATCCCAATAAATCACATCTTCAAATTGGACCAAACCTAATGGAGCACCAGTAATGATAAGGCCATCGAAGTTCTTGCCTTTTACCATTTCAAATTGACGATAAAATGTGTCCAGGTGTTCCGTTGGTGTGTTCTTACTTGGGCGATTATCGATTCGTAACAGCTCCACGTTCACTTGAAGCGGGCTATTAGAAAGTAGGCGAAGAAACTGAGTTTCTGTCTCAATCTTCTTTGGCATCAAATTGAGAATAAGCACTCGCAATGGACGGATTTCCTGACTTGCCGCTCGACTTTCGCTCATCACAAAGATGTTCTCTGTCCTTAATACATCGCTAGCGGGTAACTGATCTGGAATTCTAATTGGCACGGCTTTCTCTCCCTAAGCTTGACTTTTTAGACGTCTATACTTCTAAAGCTAACGTAATTACTTACGGATGTCGATATGAAATGTGACATAAACGCGAAAAAAGCCCAGCGGATGCTGAGCTCTTCTTTGCTTATTGTTGTACTCAATGAATTTATACGATTTGTTTGCTATGCCAGTTGGTCATTACCTTCGATCAAGTCATGATTACTGATTGAACCTGTGGTTCTAGCTTGTAGGTGAGGCACATACTCTGGATCATTCATAAAGTCGAGTGCTACTTGGCGAGAAGGCCATTCGATGATGATGCGAAGTGCCTGAGCTTCACCATTGCCTTCTTGTCGTTTGTGCACGTTAGCCGATGAAATTTAGCTTAATGCAGTCTGGTCATTTCGATAAGATAGAGCGGAATCGAAACACTTTTTAAATCCCATTGAAAATCCAAATCGATTCAGGGTTATTGCTCAATTGGTATGAATTGTCGACTCAAACTGACTCTCTACAATTGTGATAGCGGCAAGATTTCTGAGTACATTTTTGTGTAACGAATACGGTAGCGTTTGAAGATAATTATGAGATCGAGTTAGTATAAATTTTGAGCCTTAATACCAATAAAGACACTAATTGGCTCGCCAGCACGTACCTAAATACGTTGTATGGAAAATCATCGTTAGTGGAGGACATTATGTTCGGTATGTTTAAAAGAAAAGAGACCATTCAGAGCATTGCACATCAAGTTCCTAACGTATTGCTTAGGGAGTTTGGCGATAAAGACGTTTATCTGCCAGACGAAGTCGACAAAGCGTTGACCGAACTTGGGCACGATAAGTTGGAAGACATGATGCGTTATCAATACGCTTACGGTATGTTTACCAGTTTGGCGAGCTATGAGCAGTTAGGTTTAACTGAGGAGCTTGGTAATTACGGCCACTTCCAGCGTGAGGTTGGCAAAATGCTTCTCAACACACCAGAACCGATTGATATGCATATCTACTTTGAGCTTTCACAGCAGCATCACTTTAACCATGCCAAAGCGGATGTTGGCAATGAAGCGACTGTGGTCGATAGTGCAGATGGTGGCTATTAATAGTGGCAGAAAGGGTATTCCAAATTCACTTTCTCGCTGACTTCCCCCATGAGTCTGATCTTATTGCACAATGGTACTTTGATGAGTGGGCTTATACTGTTCCTGGTGTGACGCCCGCTCAAGTTCACGAGAAGGTTTTACTCAAAGCCAATAGCCGCCATGCATTTCCACTTTCATTTGTGGTTCATGATGAAAACAATGACCTTGTAGCAGTCGCTGAACTCAAGATCCGAGAGAACATTCATTTCCCTGAGTATGAGCACTGGTTAGGTGGGGTCTACGTTGATGCGTCATCACGCGGTAAAGGTTATGCTGCTGCGCTGGTTGCTCGTGCACAAAATCACGTGTTTCAACGTGGTATTCCCAAACTGTTTCTGCAATGCGAGCCGCATAATGAAGCTTTGTATCTGAAATACGGTTTCCGTCCTCTGCATAACGCTTCACACAACGGAGTCCAGACCATCATTATGGTTTGGGAGTCATCCGAGCTAAGTACTTGATATCTTTCATCCCCCCACGTTAGTGCAATTTAAATCGCCATTAGCGAAAAGATAACAGGTTATAGGTAACTATGTGCATATTTTGGCATTGGTCAAAAATGTGCCACTTTCTCCGTCGTTTTTATTCAACTTGTTCAATAATTATTTGGAGTCGGATGTTGAGTTTTGGAATGGAGATCACGGAGAGGGATATACTAAAGTGGCTAGGTGCACTCACGCTCACTGGGTTATCAGCGTGCAGTTTATCTGATGATATCTACATGGAAGGGCGAACACTTTGCTTTAATGGCGAAATCACTGCGGAGAGGGTGCGAGAGGCTATCGAGCTTGCCAACGTTCAACCGCATGGTGTTGTTGCCTTGATGATAGACAGCGACTCTGGCGAATATCGATCAGCGATGGAACTAGGACGTTGGGTTTACAATAATTAGGTTCATTTAATCGTCAATGGAACGTGAGCTTCTGCTTGTGCGAACTATGTTCTAACAGCGGCACCGAGTACTTTGGTTATGAAAGGCTCGGAAGTGCTTTGGTTTTGGTGGCGCGATGCAAGATGAATGGGACACCGATGGCTT
The DNA here is from genome assembly GCF_036533715.1 of Vibrio sp. M260121. Classification (NCBI taxonomy): domain Bacteria; kingdom Pseudomonadati; phylum Pseudomonadota; class Gammaproteobacteria; order Vibrionales; family Vibrionaceae; genus Vibrio; species Vibrio sp. M260121. Next base: position 61,473 of record NZ_JATABF010000035.1, read on the forward strand.
TGATCAACAAGAACTCGAATAATGGCATCAATCCTCAAGTTTATGGCGTCAGCATGAAGAAGCCTTTTTTGCGCTGGTGGCGGTAAATCCAAAGATCACTATGTTTGGACACTTGAATAAACGTGAAAAATTACATAAAGCAGGTTGTGATACCAGCAACGCAGCTTGGATGTATCACATTGATGATATGCAAAAGTTGGGGTGGACAATATCGTGTATGCGGACCCAGATTCGTTACTCACAGCCAGAAATGACGCGTCTGCCTGCGTGATCAATTTAGAAAAGACCGACTTCTAACTGCGATTATTACGCTGGTGTAAATGTGAGTTGCATCACTTTTTATAGCGTGCCAGCGGATTTTGATTATAATGCGCCGCTCAGAGATTCGATATGTCATCGAGTTCAGGTTAATTGAGCGTTGTTTGCCTTATGTTCAAAATGCTTGTTTCTATGCCTCCACTGGTTGCGCTGTCTATTGCTATCGTGTGTGAGGTGATTGCGACTTCTTCTATTCCTAAGACAGAACAGTTTACTAAATTAATGCCGAGCACCGTGGTTATCATCGGTTATGGTATCGCTTTCTTCCTACTGTCTGTAACCGTAAAAAGCATGCCAGTTGGTATTGTATATGCGATCTGGAGCGGGGCGGGGATTGTACTTGTGGCCGCTGTCGGTTACTTCCTATACGGACAAAAACTCGACCTTGCTGCGCTCGTTGGTATTGGTTTCATTCTTACTGGCGTTATGATTGTGAACTTGCTGTCTAAGACCGTCGGTCACTAATCCATAGATTTACCAACAAAAAGCCGCGAATAGTTCGCGGCTTTTTGCTATCTGAAGAAACACTTTTTTGATATCTAAAGAAACAATGATGCGATTAATTCGCCATCGCCTCAATCAATTGGCCCTCTCGGCGACGCTTACGGTTACGGTACATCACCGCTGCAATCGCCGGCAAACTGAAGGTGATAAAGCCAAGGATCAAAGCAGATGCGCCTGTTTGTGCACTAATACCAGCTGGGACATCGAATGAAACGAAGATGGTCACCAGACAGCTAACCAAGCCTAGCGTCGTCACCAACATCATACCGAACTTGCCACCAGGTACGCGGAACGGGCGTTCAATATCGGCGTGTTTGCGGCGTGACACCAAGAAGCTAACGAAGATACAGATGTACATCACCATGTAGAGTTGAGTCATCAGAATATTCAACAGCCACATGCCTTGGTTCACATTTGGTACCAAGATGAACACCAAAGAAAGCACACTTACAATTGCGCCTTGCAGCAACAGAAGTGGAACTGGCGCTTGGTTTTTGTTTTCTTTTGATAATGTCAGTGGCATGAAATGGTCTTTCGCTGCGACATGTAAGCTCTTAGTTGGTGCAATGATCCAGTTATTCAGGCTCGCTAAGCTACCAAACACAATCGCGAGTGCGATAACTGGCAGCATGAATGACATGTTCAAATCATCAAAGAACGCTTTAAACGCCAGAATAACCCCTTCACTTAGGCTTGAATGATCGCTCGATACTACTGAAGAGATGGAAAGCGAACACGCGGTTAGAGAAACCAGAATCAGCACGGTTGAGGCAATCAGAGCCTTAGGGTAAGTCTTTTGCGGGTTATCGACTTCACTCGCGTAAGAGGTGGTGATCTCAAGCCCTGTTAGAGAAAGCACAACCGCGGTAAAGCCAGCACCAATGCCATCTTGTGAGAAATCAGGTAACCAGTCAGATGCATGACGAAGTGAGATATGCGATTCACTCGGGTTGGTGTAGGCCCAGTAGCCGCCTAAGCCGATGATCAGCAGGATAGGGAAGATAAGTCCAAGTGTACCGAACACATTGGTAATGAGCGAAGATAAGCGCAGACCGAAGATGTTCACCAACGTCAGCGCCCAGAAAATCACGTTAATCATGATCAACATGAAGATGTTGTTCTGGGCTAGTTCAGGGAAGAAAGGATACGCACCGGTTGCGACGATAAACGATATAAGAGGTGGGTAGTACACGATGTTCTCGGCATACTGATACCACACGGTCGCAAAACCAAAGTTTGGACCTAACGTCTCTTTACCCCATAAATACACACCGCCTTGTTGCGGATAAGTGGTACTCAATTCTGCACAAACTAATGCGGTTGGAACGAAGAAGCAAAGACCAGCCAATAGAAAGAAAGAGATGGCGTGACTACCAAATAAGGCGGCACCCGGAATGTTCCTTATACTGTCGACGGACGTAACCGTAATCATGATGACAGAAAAGACACTGAGTTTGACGGCGGATTTGGCGATATTGCTCATTCGATACCTTTAATGATTGAGCCACGAGTCTCGGACGGAGAACCCGCGTGCTACAAGTAAGACGGGCGTATTGTAGGGCTGCACGAATCTGCCGGTATATAGCCAAAAATGGTATGTATTTACTCAAAAATGAACCGAAATCTCAGTGGTTTAATCGTAATCAATTTAAACGTTTGCTCTGGTCAAAAAACGCAATATTGCGTTAAAAAATGCATATTAAGAAATGTGTTTATAGCGAATTATTTATTACCAGAATCCTAGAAATTTGGTCGAAATACGCCATTGTTTGACTCTGACCGTGGGGGAAGGTCTAGATTGAGAGCGGTTAGAGTGATTTAGAAAGTGGAGAAAACCATGGGATGTTGTAATCAAGCGCCAAAAGGCGGCACCGGAAAACTATCTTATTTGCTGGGATTGGTGGCGGTGTTATTTGTCGGGATCCTAGTATTGGCCGCAGTTTTTGGTTAATAGATCAGTATTAAAAAAACACGCCCGAGAGCGTGTTTTTTGTGTCTGTCATTGGGTGCTAAAAACGGGTGTTAGCTAACCCAATACCAAAGAAGATAAACAGCCCACCACTCACGTAGTTCAGCCACTTACTGGTTTGGGAAGAAGTGAGCAGTGCTTTCACTTTGTTGGCAAAGAAGATCACAAACAGAAACCAACTCGCGACGATGCTTGCCTGTAGCGCACCCAACATCATGCTTTGCTCCAGAATGTGTTCAGGTTGCACAAACTGAGGGAAGATTGATAGGTAAAACAATACGATTTTTGGGTTCAGTAGATTGGTCAGTAATCCTTTCGCAAAGGCCTGTTTCAGCGTCTGCTCTTCTATCTTGCGGTCGAGCTTTAGCTTTTGGTCAGCTAGCTTAAGGCCGCTTTTCAAGTTATTGATTCCCAACCATACCAAGTAAGCGACCCCCATCCACTTTAAAATATTAAATGCTAACGCGGACTGAGAAAGCAGCAGGCTTAAACCTTTCGCCGATACAAACGCATGGATCAGAAAGCCTAGCGCCACGCCAAGGATATTGGCTATCGCGAAGCGGCGACTCTGCGTCAGTGCGGTAAACAAAATCAGCAAAGCGTTAGGGCCGGGTATCACGGCGAGAAAGAAAACGATGCCGCCAAACGCCAACAAGGTATCGAAGTTCATACTTGTTCCAATTAAAGAGAGTGTCTATAGCTATTATGGCGAGACTTTACACCCGCATGTGTTGAAAAACAAACGATTAGAGTGCGATGTCATCCTCAGTTTTGACCGGATAAAAACGCTTCGATATAAGACTTTTTCTCTCTTATAAAATCGATAAACAATTGCGGCTTCTGCGGTAAGTGTTTTCTGTCCTGATATAGCAAGAGCAAGAACAAGTTAGAAATTTAACCATAAGAGACAGCACGATTGGTAGGCTTTGCAAACGTTGCAGCGTTCTCTTTTGAATCCTCAGTTCGCCACAAGACACCATCAACGCCAAGAAGAGTGAGTCCGTTCCAGTTTGGTAAATTAGCCTGCTTAAACCAATGACTCTGGGTACACTCAAAAAGA